>JAAUQA010000395.1 GCA_012032855.1 Candidatus Competibacteraceae bacterium | reverse complement strand
TGCGTCGCTATTTGGGACGCGCAAGGCCGCTCCCGGTTGACGCTCGATACCGGCGCGGAAATCACCCAGTTCGCCTGGTCTGCCGACGGTCATCGCTGCGCCGTCGGCAATCGCGAAGGCGCATTGCATTGGCTGGATATCGCCGCATTGGCGGCGCGCTAACCCTACTCCCCATTCGTTATCCCACCGGAGAACCATGATGAAAACATTTGACAAACGCCTGACCACGCTGTTGGCTTTTCTACTGCTATTGACCTTTGTCGGTCCGGTTCTGGCCCATCACCCGATGGGTGGCCAGACCCCGGAAACTGCATTGCAAGGTTTGCTGTCCGGTTTCGGCATCCCATTATCGGTTTGGATCATTTGGCCTTCATCGTCGTCGCGGGTTCGTGGCTTACGGTGCGAATCAGAAACTACGCTTCGTGCTGCCGCTGGTTTTCATCCTGGCAACCTCGCCGGCACCGGCATTCACTTGGCGGCGCTGGACATTCCCTATGCCGAGAGCTTTGTCGCCGGCACCGTGCTGCTGGCGGGCGTGTTGCTGATCTTGCCGGGCGTCGCGAAAACCCGATTAACAGCCCTATTGTTCGCAATTGCCGGTATTTTCCACGGCTATGCCTATGGCGAATCCATCATCGGCGCCGAACAGACACCGTTATTCGCCTATTTAGTGGGATTTGCCGTCATCCAATACACCCTCATGGCCCTAGGGCTGATGGCAATGGCGTGGCTGCACAACCGCGATGAGGCCATGCAGCACATGACCGCTCGTATTTCCGGCGGCGCAGCGGTTGCCATCGGCTGTTTGTTTTTATTCAGCAGTTTCGGCTGAGTTCACTTGGAGACCTGGAAGCCGTTAGGCAAGACCGTCTGCGGGAGGGGTACCGCAGTCGAGCCTACAGGGAGGAGGTATTCACGGCGTGTCTTGACAACGGTTTCCAGGTCGATCACACACGTCTGCCTGATTCGGCGGGCAAACCACTACTCACATTCACCTTGATACCAGGAGACCATGATGGAAAAAGCAACCATGACCAAAGCCATTCTGGAGGCTAAAGCCGCCAAGGGCTTGAGCTGGGACAGCATAGGCAACGCGGCGGGTATGCACCCGGTTTTCGCGTGCTCCGCCTGTTTGGGCGAAAACAGCATGGATATGGAATCCGCGAAAAACATTTGCACCGCTCTGGATCTCGGCGAGGAAGTCGCCACGGCGCTGACTGCTTATCCCCTACAAAGGTGCAAGTCAGCACAAAATGATTCCCACTGACCCGCTGGTTTACCGCTTTTACGAAATCATGCGTGTCTACGGCGGGACACTCAAAGAAATCATTCACGAAAAATTCGGCGACGGCATCATGAGCGCCATTGATTTCACCATGGACGTGGCCAAACAGGAAGATCCCAAGGGCGACCGCGTCGTGGTCACCATGAACGGCAAGTTTTTGCCCTATAAAAAGTGGTAGAAACGAAAACGGGCCGGTCACTCGGCCCGCTGTTGACTCTAAAAGAGACTTTGCTAAGAACCCGCTAGGCAGGGATGCCGCTACTCCCCATACTCAATCGTCGCGACTTTCGAAACCTGGGCAGGGTCCATTGGCGGGAAGTCCTTGCTTTCCCCGCTAATGGCCTGGGGCACGGGCTCTTCAAATGACTCGATTTCACCGAAACGAGTGATGCACTGTTCCGTACCGAGGCGGTGATAGGCCAGGACTTCGTATCCCGACCAGGAGGAGTTGACCCACATTTCATTCTCGGTTTGCGAGACGAACACTTCCAGAGTGACCGGGGGGATGCCGGCGTAGGTGGAGCCGTAAAGCGGGAAATAGCGTTTCTGCGCGGCTTGGTTCGGCACCGAAAACCCTAGCACTGCGACATCCGGGCCGTAGCCGATATAGAATTGCGCCGTGTGCTCACCAACCTCAACGGTCTGAAGCAAGACCTCGGTCGGCTTTGTTGGCGCTGCATTATCGTCGCCTACATCCCCCGCAGCCCAAGACAATCATCGAACATAGAATTGTCCGCCCAACCATGTTCATGTCCGGACTCCCGCTTTTATCCAGGTCAACGTTTTCGCCATAAATTTACAGCCATCACCAGCCGCCTGGACCCTGCTTCGGCACGACCACGGGCGGATTACCCCACTTTTCTTTCCAATTCCACCACATGTACTGCCGCTTCATCCCGCAAAGCGCAAAAACCGGATCATCGGCAAATTTTCCGAACGACTGTTTGTCCATGGCGTTGTACATCCAGATGTTAATCGTGGCTGCTTTCTTGGCGCAATCGACAAAGTCGACAGTCGCGTAGATTCCAAACGATCCGATTGAGCAGGTGTACAAATTCCTGGTTTGGATCTCTGGTATAGGCGCCACAACTCCAGCGACCTTTGACGCAACGTATTTAACAAAAGCTTCCTTGCAGGTCTGTGGATCGGTTCCAGGTGGACTGGCAACCCATCTGCCGAACGCATTCGGATCGGTTTTTGGCGGGTCCGTTTTGCCGGGCTTCCAGGTGGCGCTGGTTTTATGCTTAGCGCTCCACGTGGCGCAATTAGCCACTAGATTTGCTTTGACGAAATTGACCGCGGTTTTTACAGGAACCCATTGGCGGACGATTTTGGTGTAATTATCGTTTTCCGGCATGATCCACAGCTTTTCGCTGGAAAACGGCGAAAAGAATTCGTCCAAAATATCGCCGATCGTTGTCATTGCTGGTCTCCGGTTAGTGTGTCATCACAATACACGGTGAATCGACAAGACCTTGATTCTTCATTTGTAAAATAGCTCACAATCATGAGCTTAACCACAGTCCTCAGAAAAAAAGCGTCCCAGGTCACACCGGTTAGCCCGGTAAGATCAGGCTATATCATTTAGCCCTGGCTTCAGTCGCGTTTAGGATCATCATCAACACCCTCGAAGACCCAAACCACCTGGCGAATTGGGGGCTACGCAGGTTGAACTGGACGAACAGCGTGACTGAAATACACTTGAAATTGCGTCCGTGTTGATTGCATATTTTTTGAGCGTTGCGCTATGATGTACGGGTATGCCGTACGTTAATAAAGGGGAATCAGTGTATACAATCAGTGTTAACAAGTTCAGAGACAACCTAAAGAGCATTGTAGAACAAGCCATTAGTCAGCATACACCAATAAAGGTAACCCGTAGAGCGGGAGAAGATTTTGTTGTGGTGAGCGCTGATGATTGGGAACGCGAGCAGGAAACGCTATATATTTTACAAAACAGCGAGTTAATGAAGCAGATTACTGTTTCCATTGGTACACATATCGAAGGGAGTGGTTACAAGCCAACAGCCGAGGAAGTTGATGAGATCTCTGGTATTTGAAGGCAATACATGGGCTGCTTACGAAGAGTTGAGGCAAAAAGGCAAGAAATTACATAAAGCGCTTTGCCGTGTACTAAAAGAAATGCTTCGCGAAGACCCAGCCACGGGGACTGGGAAGCCTGAGCCATTAAAACATTCTCTCTCCGGTTTATGGTCTCGCCGCATCAGCCTGAAGGACCGCCTGATCTATAAGTACGACGAAAAATACATTTATATTTTTGCTATTGGCGGTCACTACGAACAGTTTTAATAGTTATAACACCCATTTTCAGCAAACTTAACCTGGATGGAGCGCAGCTAAATCCGGGTAACGATCCTGGTAATAAAACAACCCCGGATTTCATTCCATTCCATCCGGGCTACTTGCTAACGTTCACGCTCAGGGCGCGCCGCGTTGCGGCGCGTCCCTTGGAGCGTGTTGTTAGACCGTTGTTACCAGGTAAGCGTTTTTGTGTTGTCCTTGAATAGCGCCCCACCTGTAAGCTCTGGCTTCCCAACCTTCAGGCCTGGAAGCAAATCCGCTTCTTTGACTCCGTAGTGCTTCATACACATCGGGCAGATCAGGACTATGACGCCTTTGCTCATGAGTTCGCTCAGTGCTTTTTGATGGTCAGCGAACTTGGCAGAATTGGCCTTGGAACCAATGAGAACCCCCTTGTCGTTGAGAAAAATTGTTAAGGGATGGCCGCGCTTATGCTGGTTACCGCCGAAAGTAATTGCCATGTTAGCGCGGTGTGAATCATCACTGGTCAAA
>JAAUQA010000394.1 GCA_012032855.1 Candidatus Competibacteraceae bacterium | reverse complement strand
GCTTAACGAGCTGGCGGTTCTGGAGCAACGTGTGGCCGGTCTATTCGCTATTAAGCTGTCCTAACGCTGTAACGGGAATGTGATGATTACGCCTGACATGTATTTGGTGGTCGCCGTCTTTTTGTTAGCCAACTTACTGATCGGTTTGGCCCGTGTAGCTATGGGCCCTGATCGGATCAACCGGTTGCTGGCGACGCAATTGATGACAACCCTGGTAACCGCGATTTTGGTGTTGCTGGCGGAAAGCCTGGATTTACCTGCATTACAAGACGTTGCGCTATTGTTTGCCCTATTGGGTGCATTGGTTAGCGTAGCGTTCGTGCGCTTGACTCCTTCCATTCGCAAGGACTCTGTCTCGTGACTTTTCCGAACTGGCTTGAGTGGTTGTTGTTGGGCGATCTGTTACCCTGGACGTTTATTACCTTGGGTGCGGTGTTTTTTCTAGCCGGTACGGCCGGGTTGGTCCGCTTTCCCGATTTGTTTAGCCGTCTGCATGCCTTGACTAAGGCGGATAATCTCGGCCTTGGATTGATTTGTTTGGGATTGGCTTTGCATAATAAATCTCCCGCTATAGCGCTGAAATTGCTGTTGATTTGGCTGTTGGTATTGCTGGCCAGCGCCGTATCCTGTCATCTGATTGCCCGCTATGCATTGAACAGCGGGGGCAACGCTTGGAATCAACAGCATGATTGACTGGCTGTTTGACGGCTTACTCGCCATAGGCCTGCTGTGGCTGGGTTGGCGTACCGTGGTCAGCGCTGATCTGTTCAAATCCATCGTGCTTTTCATCGTTCTTGGATTATTCATGGCATTGTGTTGGGCGCGCTTAGCGGCGCCCGATGTGGCACTGGCGGAAGCGGCCATCGGCGCTGGACTGATTGGTGCGCTGTTATTAGATGCGTATCGCACATTGGTGGCTGAGCGCTGGCAGGCTGAAGACAACAATGCAACTCCGCGAGTGGCGGCTGGCTTGGCTGTTTTAAGCAGCGTGCTAATCGGTGGATTGGTTTGGGCGTTGCTGTACTCGCCGGAGCCGCTGGTTGACCTGAATTACAAGCCCGCGCCCGGCTTGATGAAAGTGGGGTCGGTAATCCGGTTACTGCTGTGTTGCTGAACTTTCGCGGCTACGACACCTTACTGGAAGTGGCCGTGCTGTTTTTAGCCTGGTTGGGCTTATGGACAGTCGGTGAACGGGAACCGAACTCGGCGGCCGCTGGCGCTTGGGTTGAGAAATCCGATTTGCTTACGTCCTTAGTGCGACTGCTTGCTCCGCTGGGGGTGCTGATTGGGGTTTATTTACTTTGGGCGGGTGCGGATGAGCCTGGTGGCGCTTTTCAGGCCGGAACGGTGTTGGCGTCGGTCGGTGTGCTGTTGCAACTCAGCGGGCGGTTACAACCCGCGCCGTTCCCCGACCACTGGGTACGTCTCGGCGTAATCGTGGGATTGTTGGTGTTCAGCGCCATCGCCGTAGGTGTGATTCCCGCCGGTGGTTATTTATTGGAGTATCCGAAAGATTTGGCTGGTTTGCTGATTGTCATTATCGAAACATCTCTGATGGTGTCGATAGCCTTAATCTTGACCCTGTTGTTCGGTGGATCGGCAGGATTGCGTCGTGGAGGATCATGAACCAACCGTTGTTTTTTGCCTGGGTCGGCGCGGCGTTGTTCGGCATCGGCCTTTACGGTTTACTGGTGCACGGGCATTTGTTGCGCAAGTTCGTCGCGTTGAATGTCATGGGTAATGGCGTTTTTTTGGTGTTTATCGCGTTGGCCCGCCGCAATCCTATGGTAACCGACCCCATCCCCCACGCTATGGTGTTGACCGGGTTAGTGATCTCGGTTAGCGCTACGGCGTTCGCTCTAGTGCTGCTAAAACGTCTTGCCCGCCAAGAGCAGAATCAGGAGTCGTCGGAGCACGATTCATGAGTTTTACAGCCGCTGCGGCGGTCGTTCCCATAATGTTGCCTTTGTTAGTAGCGCCGCTGATGTTGTTATTGGGCGTGCGGTCGCGAGCCGGGCTGCTGGTATTGACTGTCATCGGTATCGGCTGGGCGCTATTGACATTGAACGGTCAGGTATTGGAACTAGGCCCTCAACGCTATGCGATCGGTGGTTGGGGGGCACCGTTAGGCATTGATCTCTACACCGACGGATTAGCAATGCTGATGCTCTGGTTGACTTGGGGCGTGGGCACCTTGGTCAGTGGTTATGCCTTAGTGTATTTCGCCCATGCCGAAGCGAAAGCCGAGCGGTTTTGGCCGATTTGGTTACTGCTGTGGATGGCCTTGAATGCGCTATTTTTTGGCCGCTGATATTTTTAATCTCTATGTGACCTTGGAGTTGCTGACCCTGGCAGCGGTGCCTTTAGCCGCCCTATCCGGAGAAACTGAAGCGCTGCGAGCCAGCATGCGTTATCTGTTGTTTGCCTTGTTGGGCTCGTTTTGCTACATGCTCGGTGTGGCTTTGCTCTATGGCGGATTCGGCACCTTAGATATTTTGCAACTGGGTGATCTGGTTACGCCGGGTCCGTTAGCTTGGATCGCGCTGGCGCTGATTACTTTGGGATTGCTTATCAAAGCGGCCATTTTCCCTTTCCATGTGTGGTTGCCTCCGGCGCATGCGAATGCGCCCACGCCGGTGAGTGCACTGCTTTCAGCGTTGGTGGTCAAGGGTGCGCTATATCTACTGCTGCGCATTTGGTTTCAGGTGTTTCCCAACGCAGTGACGCCGGCAGCAGGCCAATTATTGGGCCTATTAGGCGCCATGGCGATTCTGTACGGTTCTTGGCAAGCCTTGCGTCAAGCGCGTCTCAAGTTGTTGGTCGCTTATTCCACTGTGGCTCAACTGGGATATTTTTTATTGCTATTTCCTTTAGCCAGTGCCGCGGGCTGGGGTGGTGCCATTTTGCAATTATTGTCACATGGCTTTGCTAAAGCGGCGTTGTTTCTTGCTGCCGGCAATGTGTTACACGCCTTGGGTCACGACCGCATTTCACAAATCAATGGGATAGGGATGCAATTGCCGGTGACGGTATTCACCTTCGCGCTCGCCAGCATCGGGATCATGAGTATGCCACCTAGCGGTGGATTTTTGGCTAAATGGTTGTTGCTGCGCGCCGCTCTGGTGTCGGGTCAATGGTGGTGGGCTATCGTGTTGTTGGGTGGTGGTTTGTTGGCTGCCGGTTATGTATTCCGGGTTTTGGGACATGCTTTGCTTTCACCTCCCGAGCAGCCGGCCAATCTGGTTAAGCCAGCGCTCACCCTAGAACTCATTCCTTTACTGTTGGCGCTGATTTCAGTGGCAATCGGCTTTGTCGGCATGCCCTATTTGGCGTTGCTTGAAGTCGGTTCACCGTTTTCCGGACAACAGCCATGAACTGGCAAGCCTTGGATAACTATCTACCGCCTCTAGTGTTGTTTACATCGCTGGGCACCGGGGTGATCATCTTTTTGCTAGGCGCGGAACGCCACCGGTTGCGTATCTCGCTCAATATGATCGGGGCCGTGCTCAAGTTGGGTTTAGTGGGGGTCATGTTGTGGGGAGTTTTTCATGAGCACAGCTATGAGTTCCGTGTTCAGCTGTTGCCGGGCTTGTATCTGTTGCTGTGGGCGGATGCCTTTGCCATGTTGTTCACCACACTGTCCGCTGTGTTGTGGCTGTTGACGACCCTGTATGCGGTGGGCTATCTGGAGGATGCACCTAATAATAGCCGGTTTTTCGGTTTCTTCAGCCTGTGTGTGACTGCCACCATGGGCGTGGCAATGGCCGGTAATTTGTTCACTTTTTTCATTTTTTATGAATTGCTGACCTTATCCACTTACCCCTTGGTGGTTCATCGAGGTACCCCGCAATCGATAAAGGCGGGCGCCGCTTATCTTAAATACACGCTATTCGGTAGTGTGTTGCTCTTGCTTGGTATTGTTTGGCTCTATTCCTTGACCGGTGACAAGACTTTACGGAAGGGGGTGGCAGTGCGTTGCATCTCCTGGGATATACGCACGCTTGGCAATTACGGGTGATTTTTCTGTTGCTTATCTTTGGCCTTGGGGTAAAAGCCGCTTTGGTTCCTTTGCATGGTTGGTTGCCGCAGGCCATGGTCGC
>JAAUQA010000041.1 GCA_012032855.1 Candidatus Competibacteraceae bacterium | reverse complement strand
GGGCCCCGGATTTGGTCCGCAACGTCAAACGGATGGGCTGGGATTTGGAACCGCTGCTGGCCAAGCGCTGCTTGATGTTTATCGATGCCGCACCGGAACCGGTGCCTATCGAAGAATCAGGTCCCTATGACCTGTCCGGGTTGCTGGTGCAAATCAAGTACGCGATTCAGGAAATCGGTGCGGAATTGCTGGTGCTGGATTCGATCGGTTCCTTGTTCGATCAGTTCAGCGACACCGCCACCGTGCGGCGAGAGATTTTCCGCATTACCGACACGTTGAAGGAATTGGGCGTTACCGCCTTGCTCACCGGTGAACGGCAGGAGGAATACGGGCAGATTTCCCGCCATGGGGTCGAGGAGTTCGTCTCGGACACGGTGATCATTCTTCGCAACGTGCTCAAGGAAGAAAAATGCCGGCGCACTATCCAGGTGCTTAAAATGCGTGGCGACGCCCATTTCAAGGGCGAATATCCGTTTACCATCTCACCCAAGGTGGGCATCAGCATTCTTCCGCTGTCGGCCAGAGAACTCAAGCAATCCTCCACTTCGGTGCGCGTCAGCTCGGGTAACGCTAAACTGGACGATATGGCCGGTAGCGGGTTGTTCCGCGATTCGATCCTACTGATCAGCGGCCCTACCGGTGGCGGGAAAACCTTGCTGGCAACCACATTTGCGGCAGAAGCGTGCCGTAAGGGTGAAAAAGTATTACTGCTGGCTTATGAGGAATCTCGGGCGCAGTTGCTACGCAACGCCCAATCCTGGGGCCTGGATTTTCAGAAATGGGAAGAAGAAGGCTTGCTGCGGGTGATCTGCCAATATCCCGAAGCGATGGGCCTGGAAGATCATTATTGTTGATTCAGCGAGAAATTGAGGACTTTCGTCCGCAACGCCTGATCATGGATAGCATCTCGGCGATGGAGCGGGTAGGGCCGGTCCGCTATTTCCGTGAGTTCGTCATCGGCTTGACATCCTATGCCAAGCAAGAAGAAGTGTGCAGTTTGTTCACCAGCACCACACCCAAACTGTCGGGTGGCGACTCCATCACCGAAGCGCACATTTCCACCATCACCGATGCCATCATTCTGCTGCGTTATGTTGAGGTGAACGGCATGTTGCGGCGCGGGATTGCCGTCATCAAGATGCGCGGCTCTCAACACGATAAACGCATTCACGAATTTACCATCGACGATCAAGGATTACACATTGGCGTGCCGTTCACCAATGTGCAAAACATCATTCTCGGCGTGCCTTCGGCGACGATGCCCACGGAGAGCGAGCAGCTCGGTGGTATTTTCGGTGATGACGACAGTACCGGCGAGACATCAGGCGTTACGCTTTAGGGCGTATCGTCAGGCAGCGTCAGAAAAAAAAACGCAACCCTGAGTGGGTTCCGATTCGACCCACACGCGACCACCATGCCGTTCGACGATTTTTTTGACAAATGCCAAGCCGGCGCCTTGACCGGCATATTTTCCCGCGTCGTGCAAACGTTGGAACAGCAGAAAGATTCTATCCCGGAACTGAGGATCAATGCCTATCCCGTTGTCACGCACTGTAAACACCCATACCCCTGACTGGCGTATTGCAGTGATTTGAATGCGAGGGGACGCCTTGCTGCGAAATTTAACGGCATTGTCGATCAGCTGAAGGAACGCGTGCGCAAGCTGCCGACGATCGGCTCGCAGAGTCGGTAATACATCGTAGGTAACCACAGCGTGCTCGGCTTCGAGTATGGGTCGCAAGCGTTGAACGATATCGTCTATCAACGCGTTGCAATCGGTCAGTTGCCGAGGCTGCGCTTCGCTATCAAGGCGCAGATACGCAACCAATTCATCCAACATGTATTGTAGACGGTGAGCACCATCGACCGTATAAGCGATGAATTCATCGGCTTCCGCATCCAATCGACCCTGATAACGTCTGGCCAACAGTTCGGTGAAGCTGATGACCATGCGCAGCGGTTCTCGCAGATCGTGCGCGATGACGTGCGCTAACTGCGCATCTTCCTGGTCGCGTTCGACCGGGGTTAGCTCTGGAGACCGCATACGCTGTTTACTACTATCAAGGATGGTATTTAAAGTCCCTCTTTAAACAAGCTACCCATGCGTTCCGCTTCGCTGTTCACCAACTGAGTTGGATGTCCGGTTAGAATGCCGGCGACATCGCGGAACGGGTTGCCGATGTGCATACCTTGATTGTCGATGCTGAATTCCCGGATGTTTTTTTCATGCATGGAGCCGCGCATCTTGAGCACGGCCAACCCCCGGCGCATTTCACCGAACATTTCGACGTAACGCAGTAAGACAATGGAATCGGTGATGGTGGAAAAATGCGCCTCGGTAACCGATTCGCCACCCATCAAGTTAGGCGTAGTCGAGGTAAACAAACCGGTGATTTCCCGCGTCTTGGTGAAGGACGTCAGACCGATGATGAATTCACGAAAGCCCTTGGCACCGGACACCCGTTCCAGCGCAGAGACGCTATCGACAGCCATGCGCTGCGGCTTATATTCGGTCATCAGCGCTTGCATGCGCAGCAAATGGTCTTCCAAGCCGGCGCTCTCAGGATATTCGCAGACCACTTTCAGCAGCCCGGCATCCTCGAACGCTCGGAAATCAACCCCCCAACCGGTGGCATTGCGAAACAGCTGTTCGCGGCTTTCCTCAAACGCGAATAACAAACACTTTTCACCATTGCGAGCGCCGCCGGCAATGAATTCCGTCGATAACAGCGTTTTGCCGCAGCCGGTTGCGCCGGAGATGAGCACCAAGGAGTCGCGGAAGAAGCCACCGCCGCACATCTTATCCATCTCCGCGTTGCCCGAAGCCACCCGGATATCGGAAGATTTTTGTTTTAACTCAATAGCGGAAAGCGGGATCACAACGACCCCGCGTTTGGGAATGACGGTGAAGGGGAATTCGCCTTTGTGATGCATGGCGCCCCGGAACTTCAAGATCTCAATAGTACGCCGACGGTTTTCTTCTTCGCGGGAATTGCGCAAAATAATCACGTTATCGGCGACAAACTCCTCAACGCCATAACGGCTGATCTCGCCGGTTTCCGAGTCGCGCTCAGCGGTGAGTACCGTAGTCAGCGCCATATCTTTTAATGCCCGCGCGATGCGTAGCAACTCTCGCCGCAACACCATCTCATCGGTGAAGCGATAAAAAATGCCTCCCAGCGAATCCAGTGCCAGACGTTTGGTTCTGATCCGTGAGGCGGCGCTTTCGATGCGCGCCAGCAACGCACCCAAATCATAGCTGCCGGCTTCGATGACCTCCTCGCTGGGATCGGGGGCAGCATCGACAAATATCCATTTGCCTTCCTTCTCCCAAGCGGCGATATCCCAGCCCATAGAAACCATGTTTTGGCGGATATCTGCGGGCGTTTCTTCGAAGGTAACGAAAACCCCGGCCTCATTGTTATGTTTAATCCCCGCAGCTAGGAAATGAATGGCAAAAACGGTTTTTGCGCTACCTGCCGTTCCTGTCACCAATGTACAGCGTCCTTGGGGAAGGCCGCCATCCCCGACTTGATCGAAGCCCTCAATGTAGGTAGGTAGTTTGGTTACTTTTTCCGGTCCGCAGCGGTCAGTCATCGGGAATAAGCTCTTGGGAGGTTAAGACTGGTTGGGAACGATGTCGAGACCGAGTAATACCTTCTCTTTATCCGACAGATCACCGATCACGCGTCGCAAGGGGGGAGGCAATTCCTTGATCAAGGTCGGAGTTGCAATAATTTTGGCCTGTTCCGCCAGCTCGGGTTGCTCCAAGACATCAATGATGATCAGGTTGTATTGATTATCAAGCTCGCGTTCGCAAATCTGCCGCATATTCGCGATAGCGCGATCAGTGCGCGGACTCTTTCCGGTGATATAAAGTTTCAGTAAATAATCGCTCATTACTAATGCGCCTTTCCTATCGGGCGTCATCCTCCCGGATTGACGCGTAAAGGGGTTATAGCACTCAAGATCGTTATCGTATAGTGCCTACCGCACGAATGCGGTAGTAGCTCACTAATTTTCCCATCAACTCGAATGCAAGCAACTTGCCTTCCTGACTGTAAGCCTGAGCCCGCTGTGGCGTTGCATCCTTGACCTTCGCCTTCAGAGTAGTCATATGGATATCCACCACATCTCGAGGACCGGCACCGATAAAACCGAGCTGTTGCGCGAGGTTGTGAATCTCTTCCGAGATCGGATGTTCTACCTTGTAAGCCACTTGCTCTAACGACCAATCCAACACTAGGCTATATTTTTGGAGCAACGCCGCAAAAAGTTCCGGATTAATCTCTTGCAGAGAGCACTGCCCGAATGAGCGGGCGGATATCGGCAATGCGCCGGTTTGAGATAGTTTTGCGAAGCGACTGAATTCTTGATGCTGGCGCTCCCGCTCCTGGGTTTCCGCGAGAGCAACCTGCAACTGCCGGCGTTCTGCGGCATAACACACCGCGCGTGCTAGTAAAGGACCGGTCATCTCGCCTTTGATCAGATAATCCTGAGCCCCGTGTCGAATCGTCTCAATGGACAGGTTATCGTTCGGAGAGCCGGTTAATATTATCACGGCCGTATCAATTGCTTGCGCTTGAACCGCTTGGAAAGTCGCAAAGCCACTGCTATCCGGCAGCGACAGATCCAATAACACGACATCGCAAGCACACTGTTGCAGATGTTCGATAGTGGCCGCTAAGGTGCGCACATGAGCGAGTTCGAAACGCGGGAACAACGCCGCCTTGGCCACGCGAATATCCGCTATTTCCAGGTTTAGACGGCGCGCGTCACCGACGTTATCCTCTACTAACAACACGTTGAGCACATCGGTGTGGGTGATTGAAGAGATTTGCCCCATGCTATCGACTCATGCTTGCAAACGAAGAATGCATCGTCTTTGCGTAGCGCCGAATTCAAGATATTTGAGGCGATTGCCGGAAAAGAAGATACCGGATTGCGCCGGATTTTGGTTTGGCTTCAAGGCGCGAAAGCAGCGGCATAGGGTGCTATGGCGCTGTTGGCGCAACGCCGAAACCGGACCAAAAGACCAGCAAACGGGTATTTTCTTTGACAGAAATTGCCTAAGCATTGGGCAGTCTGACTACAGTAAACCAGAAATCATCAATGCTCTTTACAACCCGAATAAAACCGGCCATATCAATCGGTTTGGTGATATAGCAATTGGCGTGCAGCTCATAGCTTCTGAGGATATCCTCGTCCGACTCCGAGGTGGTCAGCACTACCACCGGGATGCTTCGCAGGTGCGGGTCATGTTTGATTTCTTGCAGCACCTCGCGACCGTCCTTGAGTGGGAGATTCAAATCCAACAGGATTAAATCCGGTCGTTCGGCCTGAGCATATTCGCCTTGCCGGCGTAGGAAATCCAGTGCTTCAACGCCATCTCTGACCACATATAAATTGTTTCTGACCTTCGCTTCCTCTAACCCTTCTCGGGTCAGTAAAACGTCGCCTGGGTTATCTTCGATCAGCAGGATTTCGATAGGACGATGGCTAGTGAGTTGAGACATAGCACCTTAGCTTCTTGTCAGGTCCAGTGTAGTGTAGTGGCCTACACCCGGTCGCATGTTGAGTGACCATTGTATATCCATCGGTATTTCGAAGGAGAATGTGGAACCACCGTCCGGGTTGTTCTCGGCCCAAATCCGGCCCTTATGATTGTCGATGATTTCCCGGCAAATCGGCAATCCCAGCCCGGTTCCGCCGGCCCCGGTAATCGTTTTGCTGGATTGTACGAACTTATCGAATACGGCTTCCAGTTCGTTCGGTGGGATACCGACCCCTTGATCGTGCAAGGAAACGACAATGGTATGAAGTCGTTGCTCAATACTGAATTCGAGTCGTCCGTCGTCCAAGGAGAACTTGATCGCGTTACTCAGTAGATTACGCAGAACCTGCATGATTTTCAGCTTATCCAATACCACATGACGCCGTTCCACCGGACGGTTGAACTGGATCTTCAAACCGCGCTCCGCCGCCAATGGGCTAAATTCGTTGATGACCTCGCTGACCAGCATACCTAAATCGGTCGGTTTGAACTCGAAGGTGGTTTTACCGGATTCCAGCTTGGCTAGGTCCAATATATCATTGAGCAATACCAGCAATGTTTCGGCGCTTTGATTGATTTTCTCGAAGTAATGCAAGCGTTTTTCGGCAGGGGCCGACGCATTTTTTTTCATGCCCAACCGGGCGAAACTGAGCACGCCGTGCAAAGGAGTGCGGAGTTCGTGCGACATATTCGCCAGAAAAACCGATTTAGCCCGATTGGCCGCTTCCGCCGCCTCTTTGGCGATCAGCAGTTCTTCGGTTCGACGGCGTACCGTTTCTTCCAGTAATTCCTTGCGCCGGGTAATCTCCTCCTCCGCCCTGCGCCGTTCCTCTTCGGCTCGCTTGCGCTCCGTGACATCGTGCAACATCACCAAATAAGACGGTTTGCCTTCCCAACCAATAGAGGCGGTGCTCATTTCCGCAACGACCACATCCCGGGCCGAGCGGATAATATCGATCTCGGCTTTGCGTCCGCGCACCAAGGGCAAGCCCAACGGTTGTCCTTGTAAGTCGCCGGCCCACCGTCCGAGTAGAGACTGAGCCGCCGTGTTGGCGAACAGCACCATACCGTTTTCATCGGTAATCAGAATTCCGGATGGGTTTTCCACCACCACGCTGCGGAAATCGCGTTGAGTTCTTTTTAAGGCTTCCTGAGTGCGCTTGTCGGCGGTGATGTCCACCACGCTGACCAACATGTTCCTGCATTCCGAGACTTGGGTAGGAATGGCCATCGAGACGATGACGTCAATCAATTCGCCGTCCAGTGTGCAGTTAACCATCTCACCTTTAAAATAGTTTCTTTCCTCAGCGGCGGCGACAACCGCTTCGCGGAACACAGGCATCGCATGGGGCAGAAATATATTCTCCAGCGAATCGCACAGTTCCCTTTTACTTTTGGCTTTGTACAACTCCAGAGTGGCCGCATTGACATCAAGAATCTTAATCATGTTCATGGCTTGATGGACCACGTCGGGATTCTCGTCCAGATAACGCCTGAAGTCGGTCACGCCCTGAGCTTTAAGTTCATCGACCTTGGCTTTGACGTTGGATAAATCCTCCTCCCAAATCGACACCGGCACCGAGTCGAAAATCATCTTATACCGTTGCTCGCTTTGCTGGATTGCTGCTTGAGCTTGGCGGCGCTTGTTCAGTTCCCGCAGCTCGCGTTCCACTACCGCTGCTAGACGCCCCAGGTGTTCATGGCGCACGAAATCGGACACCCCGGCTTTGATCAAGGCGACGGCTTCTTCCACGGAGATTGTTTCGCAAACCACAATACGGGGAATGTCGAGATTTCTGTCGCGCGCGGCGTGCAAAATGCAGGCGACATCGCAGTTATTGCAGTGCGGTGTTTTGCAATAGCTGAGTAGGATGTCCCAGTCCGCCTCGTTCAAGGCGATTTGCAAAGCCGCCGGGTTGTCGAACGCCGCATACTCAAGTTCGAAATCACCACGGCGCAACTCCTGCAGGACCAACTCAACATCCGTGTCCGATTCTTCGAAAATCAGTACCCTGAGTGGCGTAGCCATGCTCTATACCTCATGATCGCAGCCGCAACTAATGACCATAAATTTAGTACAGCCTATGCGCGCTAGACAGCTCAACGGCTCTGCCGGGGGTCGAGCACATCCCGTAATCCATCACCCAACAAATTGAATCCCAGACTAACGATAAAGATGGCCATACCGGGCAATGTCGCCACCCACCATTGGTCTAGCAGAAATTTGCGCCCAGCGGAAATCATCGCTCCCCATTCCGGCAGGGGCGGCTGTGCTCCCAAACCGAGAAAGCCAAGGCCGGCGGCGGTTAGAATGATGCCGGCCATATCCAGCGTTACTCTGACGATAACCGAAGCAGCACACAGCGGCATGATGTAGCGGCCAATGATGCGCAGTGCAGAGGCACCCTGCAAGCGGGCGGCGGCAATAAAATCAGCTTTGCGGACCGTGAGCGTTTCGGCCCGGGCAATGCGCGCATAGGGTGGCCACGCGGTCAAAGCAATTGCTAGCACGGCGTTCTCAATACCGGGTCCCAGCGCTGCCACAAAGGCTAAAGCCAAAATCAACCGAGGAAAGGCGAGAAAAATATCCGTGATTCGCATCAAAACAGCGTCCCACAATCCGCCCAAATAACCTGCCGTAGTGCCGATCAACAATCCCACAGGTGCGGCAATGATTGCAACCAGAATCACCACGTAAAGTGTTAGCCGCGCACCGTAAATGATGCGGCTAAATATATCCCGCCCCAATTCGTCTGTACCGCACCAATGCAGCCAGCTTGGCGCTTGCAGTCGATTGGATAAGTCGGCGGTTAGCGGCGAGTCGTAGGCTAGCCAGGGTGCGCACACCGCCACCACCAACAACGCTACTACCGTAAGCAAACCGAGCAATGCCAACCGGTTTTGCGCGAACACCAGCCACCCCGACCACCAGCGCCCCAATAGAGCCTGCCGGACCGAAGCCGGTGTGCTGCTGGTTAACCAAGCGTGCAGGGCGAGTTGTCGTGGTTCGTAACGGCGGGCGCTGGTGCGCACTGCACGCATTAGCCCCGCTCTACCGGGCCGGCTAGCGGCAACCTTAGCGTAATGGTTGTCCCCACCTGCGGCGTGCTGTCGGCATCAATCACGCCACCATGATAGCCAACGATTTGTTTGGCAATCGCCAAACTCAAACCGTGTCCGCCACCGTGATGATCCACATCCGAACAAGCGAATTCGTTGAACACCTGCGGCAAAAACTGGGGATCAATCCCATCGCCGTGATCGATAATGGTGACCACGCCGTGTTGATCGTCCTGGAATACGTTAATCTGCACCGCGTTACCCACCGGACTGAAGCGAACGGCATTGTCCAAAATCGCCTCAATGACTTTCTGGATTTTCTGGCGGTCCATTCTCACCAACAAGGTTTCCGGTAGCTGTGGCTCAATACTGATCTCACGCGCTGCAACCGCTGTCGAGAGCGTGCCGATAGCAGTGTTAATCAACTCGCACAGATCCGTTTGGACAAAATCAAAGCTGGCAGTACCGGTTTTCAGCGTGTTCAATAAAAAGATTTTATCGAACAGTTTTTGCAGATTTTTGGTGCCGTCATACACGATGCCGAGCAGCGTTTTGCGTTTATCGGCGTCCATGGTGTGGTCGGCCAACAATATTTCCACGGGCATCAAAATACTGGTCAACGGGGTGCGGGTTTCGTGGCTGAGCATGGCCAATAGGTTGCTATTGAGCTCATTCATCTCCTCGACCGATTTCAGCCGTAAATAAACCCGCACCTTGGCCAGCAGCTCTTCTTCTTCGAACGGCTTGGTGATGTAATCGTCGGCGCCTGAGGTGTAGCCTTCCAGGCGTTCCGACAGCATGGCCTTGACCGACAGGATGATGATTTTTATATGCGCCAGACTCGGGGTGGCGCGGATCCGCTTGCACACTTCGTAACCGTCCATACCGGGCATCATGATGTCCAGCAAGATAATCGCGGGTTGGAAGGTGGCGGCTCTTTCCAGCGCCTCCGTGCCTGAGGAGGCGATTTCCAGATCGTAGTTGTCTTCCAAATATTCCTGAAGTATCTCGATATTAGTTGGGTTATCGTCGACGATCAGTATTTTTTCGCGAACGCTCATAACGATCTCTCTAAAATTTAAACAAGGAGTGGTCGGTCAGCGGGCACGGGGGTCCAGAAGCCGATACAGAAAATCCGAGAACAGATTAAGTCCGATAAACACAGCCCCCACCACCAGAGTGCCTCCCAGCACGGCATTCATATCGGCATTCAATAAAGAATAGGTGATGTACTGCCCCAAACCAGGCCAAGCAAAAACAGTTTCGGTCAGCACCGAGCCTTCCAAGAGATTAGCAAAGGATAGCGCGACTACCGTAATCAGCGGAACCTGTACATTGCCCAGCGCATGGCGCCAAATCACTCGGGTTTCGCTCAGGCCCTTGACGCGGGCGGTGATGATGTATTCCTGACCGAGTTGCTCCAACATCAGGGAACGGGTCATCCGGCTGATATAGGCGAGACTGAAATAGCCCAGCAGCCCAGCCGGTAATACGAGATGACTGAGGGCGTTGCGAAACACCGCGTACTCACCGGCTAGCAGGCTGTCGACCAACAGCAAACCGGTGACCGGCGTGACTAGGTACTCGTAGGCGATATCCAGCCGTCCCGGTCCGCCAACCCAATCCAAGCGGGCGTAGAATAACAACAACCCCATCAGACCCAGCCAGAAAATCGGCACGGAATAACCCAGTAACCCGACCAAGCGAATGGCTTGATCCGGCCAGCGACCCTGATGAACGGCAGCGATCACTCCTAACGGAATCCCTAACGCAACCCCGATCAGGGTTCCTAGAGTAGCCAGCTCAAGGGTGGCCGGAAATACCCGCTTGATGTCGTCCAGCACCGAGTTGGCGGTAAGAACGGAAACGCCGAAATCGCCACTGAGTGCGTCTTTGACGTACAGCCAAAATTGCTGCCAGAGCGGCAAATGCAAACCCATCGCCAAACGAGCCTGCTCATAGACTTCTGCAGAAGCGCGATCCCCAACCACCGCTAGAACCGGGTCTACGGGAACCACCCGCCCAATCAAAAAAGTGACCAGCAATAACCCCAGGAACGTTACTGCAACGGTAACCAGCAGGCTCGAAAGCTTATGCAGCGTCTGTACTGCGGCGTTACTGCCGGTGGTTAAGTGGCTAATCCTTGCTGACTCCGGCATACCGATTGGTATCGAACGAAGGACCAATCACGAATCCTTGTACGTTGGCGCGTTCGGCAATAACTTCGATCTCCTGAAACAAAATGACAAACGGCGCGTTCTGCTGATGTTCGCGCTGTATCTCCAGATACTGTTGCGCACGCCCAGCGGCATCGCGTTCCAGCACGGCAGCGGCAGTTGCACGGGTCATCTCGGGAATATCCCAGGCATTGCGCCAAGCCAGTGTTTTGCGTGAGGCGTCATCGGCATTGTTCGGATTACTGGCGAAGGTGCCGGCGTTGCTGTGCGGGTCCTGATAATCCGGTCCCCAACGGCCCAGAATCATGTCATGACGGCGCGCCCGATATTTGGTCAGCACCTGTTTATTGTCGCCTGGCAGGATTTCCAGCATGATTCCGGCTTGGGCAAAGGTGGATTGAATGGCTTGGGCAATCTCCATCGCCTCCGCGCCGTTATGCGCATCCAAGGTGATGCTAAATCCATCAGCTAGCCCGGCTTCTGCCAATAGAGCCTTGGCTTTTCCACGTTTAAACTGAACGGGGTATCGGTCAACGCGCCAAGAAACCCTTTCGGCAAGAACGCCTGATGCACAGTAAACCGGCCCTGCAACAAAGTATCGGCAATGGCCTGATAATCGATCAAGTATTTCAGCGCTTGGCGCACTGGCAATTGGGCAAGATCAGGATTTTTTTGATTGAGTCCCAAATAGTAAAGAGCGCCTTTCTCGCCCTGACGAATCCGAATCGCCGGATTATCTCTTAATCCTTGCAATTGATCGGTACCGAGTTTGCGGGCAATGTCGATATCGCCTTTTTCCAGTAACAACCGCTGGGTGGTGGGCTCAATAATGTGACGGATGACGATCCGATTGAGCGCCGGCTGTTCGCCCCAATACTGATCGTTACGTTCCAGCACCAACACCTCATTGGGCCGCCATTGCCGCAAGACGAAAGGCCCGGAACCGGCATAGGCAGTACGCAACCAGCCATGTCCTAGGTCGCCATCTTGTTCATGTTCGAGAAGCGTCTTTTTATCGACTACTGAACCGACTGTAGAGGTCAAACAATACAGCAGAAAGGTCGGGGCATAGGCTTGATCAGTTTCCAGCACCACTGACGTGGCATCTTCAGCGCGGATTTTTGCCTTGACATTGTCGGCGGTAAAACCGAATTGGCTGAGAATAAATGCCGGCGATTTGTTGAGCCGAATCACCCGCTGCAGCGAGAAAGCGACATCCTCGGCAGTGAGCGGATTGCCGGAGGCAAACACCAGATCGGAGCGGATGCGGAAAGTATACGTTTTGCCGTCCTCGGAAACGGTCCAATCCTCGGCGATCACGCCGTGCAGACGCGACACATCGTTCACGTCATAGCCGATCAAACGCTCATAGGTGTTGCCGGCGTATTCGGTGCCGGAAAACTCGAAGATCTCCGCCGGGTCCAGGGTGATGATATCGTCGATGGCATGAGCCATCACTAAGGTGTCTTTTGGTGTCGCCGCCAGCGCCCCAGTCGTCACTAACAATAGACTCAGGGCCGTCAACAGACCGGTGAAACGTTTCATGTCTCTTCCCAAAAATCGTAAAAATTAAACCAATTATACGGTGCGCTGCGGGTGTAATGTTCCAATCGTTCAGCGTAGCGCTGCGCCCAGTGCTGGAGCTGCTGCTGACGGCAGGCGCGATCCAAAGTTATGACATCGGCCAAGCGCTCGAAGTGGATGTCATAGCGATTGCTGCCCCGATAAAGCCCGAAAAAAATAATGACGGGACAACC
>JAAUQA010000393.1 GCA_012032855.1 Candidatus Competibacteraceae bacterium | reverse complement strand
TTTCCAGATTCTCCGGGGCATCGCCCTGATACTCTTTGTACATCCGGTCGAGCAACGGCAAGTCGTATTCGAGTGCGTCCACAAAATCGGTCTTGTGGCCGCGCGCCTGAAATTGCGGTCGATAAACCGGGCCGCTTTGATACCTTGCCGATCCCGGCGCACAGAACCATACAGGATTGTCACGTGGAGTGTCATTTCTGAACCTCGATTACCATGGAAAACGTAAATGCAGTTTATGGATCGTGGCACTAGCCGGTAGGCTCTAATCACCTGCCACGATTAACATAGCATGCCCATTCGGTCCTGGCAGCAGCAGCCCGTACTATTGAAAAACTCGATCACGCCGCTTCCCGGCGATAAAAACTCAACAATCCGCCCAGGTGATCCTGACACACCACCGGCCGCTTGACATCCAGCATCTTTTCCATCGGCTCAATCAGGTGATTATTCAGGCCTTGGTAGGTGCGTTCCTGATGATAATGGGCAAGATTAAGAGCTTAAAGTGTAGCGTAACCCGCGTTCGTTGAAGAGGATCAGATGATTCAACGCTTCCTCTTTGATCGAGCATACAAACCGCTCGGCATGGGCGTTGAGATTCGGACTCTGCGGTGGTAGCCGCACGGGCTTAACGTCGGCCTCGCGCATGATGCGATCAAACTGGGCCGTGGATTTGGCATCGCGATCATGAATCAGATAGCGCTTGCCGGTGAGAAAGCCATCAAAGGGATCAGTGAGTTGCCGGACGCATTGGCGCATGAGGGCTTCATGGGGATGCGTGGTCACCCCGGCGATCTCAACGCGGCGGGTAGCGATATCGATCACAACGAGCACATAAAACGTCACCAAGTCGCGCAGCGACGCCACTTCGACGGTGAAAAAAATCGGTCGCGGCGAGGAGGTCCCAATGGGTTTTGAGCAAGTTATCCCAGCTCATGCCGGTATTTCGTTCGGGCACCGGCTCAATGTGGTTACGCCGAAGAATGTTGTGCACCGTACCGGCATCAATGGGATGTCCCAGATTCGCCAATGCGCCTTGGATGCGGACATATCCAAAGCTCGGTTGCTCCAGCGCCATGCACACCACCAGTTCCTTGATGTCAGGAGCAACCGGTGGTCGGCCCGGCGATCGTTTGCGCTGTTCACTGCCATCGAACTTCTTCGCCACCAGCCGCTGATACCAGCGTAACAGCGTTTTAGGCGTGACAATCGTCGCGATTTCTTCAAGCTTGCGGTTACCCAGCCGGTACGCTCGCGTCGCCAGTCGCTGCCGGTTGGTGTCGCTCAGCTTAAGGCGTTTCCCAACCCGTTGCTGGTGGAGTACGCGATTTTCCTCTTTCAATAATCGATCACGGCCGTGTGTTCACGCTCGATCCAGCCGGCCAACATCACGAGCAGAATACGCCAAGCCATCAGTACGCCTTAATCGCAAAAAGACGCTCATGATACGCCACCTACGCCATGGCCATTGAACAATGGCGTTGAGCGGCGCGTTTACCGTGCCTTTTGGCCGTCAAAAAAGTATTATATTTTAATCTGTTAGCAGGGATCGTGTTTTTCAACCCTACGGTTTATGATCTGATACCCATCTGTTTCAAACCCATTGTTGCTGCCAAAGGACCACATTACTTGGACATTATTACCCAGGGCATCGCGGGCGCCGTTGTGGCACAGGGGGCATCCCGAAAGCCCCACTGGAGAACCGCGACCCTCATTGGACTCTTGGCGGGGTTATTACCGGATGCGGATATCCTGATCAACAGTGCAGAAGATCCACTTCTTCGCCTGGAATATCACCGGCAGTTCAGTCACGCACTGGCATTTATTCCCGTAGGGGCACTACTTATAACGTTAGTTATGTGGCCCGTCGTCTGCCGACGACTGGACTTCCGGCACATATATATTTATAGCCTGCTGGGAATTTCCATGGGCGGACTGCTGGATGCCTGCACCAGCTTCGGCACTCACCTCTTCTGGCCCTTCTCTGACGCGAGAACAGCCTGGAACCTGATTGCCGTGGTTGACCCCCTGTTTACGCTGTTTCTCATCGTGCCACTGGTTTTGGGTTGGCAGAGCCGCGAGCGGCGCTATCCCCTGCTTGCTGCTGCCTTGGCATCAACATACCTGCTGTTTGGATATAGCCAAACCAGACCGTCGGTCATGCACAGCAGGCGTTGGCGAAACAACGGGGGCATCAGGCCGCCATGGCTATTGTCAAACCAACCATCGGTAATACCTTGCTTTGGCGAAGTATCTACCGGCACCATGATCAGTACTTCGTGGATGCGATTCATGCTAATCCATTCGGGGACATTCGCATCTACCCCGGTCAATCCATCGCCGCCTTTCTATCAACCAATGTCGATGCACTGCCGGAAACATATGCGCCTTACTGGGAATATATTTCACGATTCAGCAGGCTTTCCAGCGGCTATCTGGTCCTGCACCCGAAGGACAGCAATGTCATCGGTGACATACGTTATGCCATACTGCCCACAAGTACCGAGCCACTTTGGGGCATTCGCCTTGATCTTAAAAACCCAGGCACGGGAATTGAAGAAGCCACCTTCAGACAGTTGAACGACGATGACCGGCAACAATTCATGGAAATGTTATTCGGTAGATGAAATAACATTACCTGCATCAAATTCTTGCCGGGGATAAAGACGGCGCCACCTACACGGAATGGCAGAAAGCTTTCGACGGGGCATGGGGCAACGGTTTCCACAACGAGTGAGTTGCCACCACCTCGACAACTCCGACGCCGATGCCATAGCCACTCTGCAGAGTTTCTTCAAAGATGTGCCGTCGCCACATACGGATGTCAAACTGATGCGCTTAGGAAGCGCGCTATCGGCGGTTGGAGAGGATGATACTGCGTTTAGTTTTGACCAACCCCGCTACGCGTTGGTCATCCAAACCCGCTGGGAGGACCCAGCGGTAACTGCCGAGCAGATGGAATGGACCCACAAGTTCCACACGGCTATGGTCCAATATGGAAACAGCAAGGTTTATTCCAACTTCGTCGGCCATGAGCCCAAACAACGGGTCGCCGATGTGTATAACTCCAGGTCGTATAAGCGTCTACGGAAGCTCAATAAACAGTACGATCCGCACAATCTGTTTCGAATGAACGTCAACATTATGCCTGCCGTTGATTGAGCGCCAGCCTGGAAAGGTCAACCTGAATTGGCTAAGGGACTGACTACCAACCACGAGCAATGTTCTGGATTTGTTAATTGAATTCGATGCAATTTAATTCGGAGAGCACCAAAAACCTGGTGGATGGAGTCAGAAATTTCGCCATGAACCAATCAATTCACTGATTAGACCATCGATACACCAGTTTTGGTGCTCTCCATGCTCGGCAAACGCACCGAGACCGCTTTGGAGGACATACCCGAAAACCTCATGGCCAACTTCCAACTGGGTGACTTATCGGCCAACCGCTTCGATGCGTCCCGCCAGGCTTGAGCCCAGGATTCGTTTCTTTGGTCTCACGAGACCGAAACCAGCGAGGCGCACTCACGACGGTTTACCTCTCAGGATTTCCCAGTCCCCCTGTAACGGTAAAGTTCTGAGGATCGCTGCCAATCCCCGCCTAGCCATTTCTTGATCGTCGTCGCACAGCGTTGAATCCAGCCACAACAGGAAGTGTAGGCGAATTCAAAGATTTACTTGATAGCCTTTGATTCACCTCACGCTGATTCAACTTAGTTCGAACCTTTCAGTTCGATAGTGTTACCTTCTGGGTCGCTGATGTACAGCGAAGGGCCAATGCCCAATGCCCCATATCGGCTGAAGATCTTACCCATTTCCACCCCGTGTTCTTTAAGGTGCTCTCGTATGGCTTCTGGGTTCCAAGGGTTTACCTGTAAGCAAAGGTGATCCATATTCGGTGCTTCCGGAGTGGGAACCTGGCCACCTTTGCGGCCGAGTGGCCGTGCTACATCAACTAAGTCGATCAACGAATGGCCTGCGCGCAGTTGTGCGAGTCTCATTTCACCCGGTCCGCGCTCAAGGCGACAACCGAGCACTTCGCTGTAGAAGGTGATCATTTTCTCAAGGTCATTGACACGAATCACAACATGATCGATGACCTGGATATTGAT
>JAAUQA010000392.1 GCA_012032855.1 Candidatus Competibacteraceae bacterium | reverse complement strand
TCGCCGACTTGGTGAGGCTATGCAACGTCATGTGCAGCAACCCAGCGAAATTGGCCAACGGCCCGCCCATGCCGAACGCAAAGGTGATGAGGCCCATGTGCTCGATAGAGGAATAGGCGAATAGCCGTTTGATGTCTCGCCGTTCGATAAGAGCATGAACGCCGCGAATACCACAGACCACCAGACCCATACGCCACCATCAGCGGCCCCGGCGCCACCGCGTCCGGGTTAGCTGCTCATCAACATTTTGAAGCGCAGCACTGGCGTATAGGGCGACATTCAGCAGCAAGCCCGAAAGCACCGCCGAGATCGCGTGGGGCCTTCGGCGTGAGCGTCGGGCAGCCAGGCATGGAGCGGCGCCAAGCCGACCTTGGTGCCGTAACCGAGCAACAGGAACACGAAAGCCAGATTGAGCAACGCCGGATCGAAGGCGTCCGCACGGGTAATCAGAATATGCCAGGCCATGGCGGGCAAGCCTTCGCCGACTACGGGTTGCGCCGCCAGATACACCAGAATGGTACCGAACAGAGCCAGGGCAATGCCGATGCTGCCCAGAATAAAATATTTCCAGGCCGCTTCCAGAGCGGCGTGGGTGCGGTAGATACCGACCATCATCACCGTGGTCAGAGTAGCCAATTCGATGGCCACCCACAGAAGGCCGATATTATTGGCCAGCAAGGCCAGATTCATAGAGAACATCAGACCCTGATACATCGCGTGATAGAACCGCAGATAAACGCGTGTCAGCCGCCCCGCGCTCAGTTCATGGCTGATATAACTGGCGCTGAACACGCTGGTAGTAAAGCCGACTACGGTATTCAACACAATCAGGTAGACGTTGAAGTCGTCTACCAGCAGGTAAAGATTGGGTGGCGGACGTACCTTGAATAGCAAGATTGCAATCAGCAATGTCAGCAACGACGCGACGACATTGAGTCGCGCTGCTAACCGGTACCCAGGCAGGATGGCCAGAAATACAGCCGCCGCCAGGGGAATCAACAGTAGCGCCCCGACTACGACAGTGCCACTCAAGGCTGTTCCCCGCGATAGGCATCCAGTGCCTGTACATCGACCGTATCGAAGCGTTCCCGGATGCGGAACAGAAAGATGCCGATCACAAACAGGGCAATCAACACTGAGAACGCCACACTGATCTCCACCACCAGCGGCATGCCGCTGGCGCCCACCGCCGCCAGCACTAAGCCGTTTTCCAGGGACATGAAGCCGACCACCTGGCTGACCGCGTTACGGCGGGTGATCATCACCAGCAAACCCAGCAGCACGATGGACAGCGCGAAGGCCAAATCCTCCCGCAGCACAGCTTCGGAGGCGGCAGTCACCGGCAGCATCACGATGATCGACAGGGCAACCAGCAGCACGCCCACCAGCATATTCAGCCCGACCCCCAAAACCTGTTCGATAGTGCGGTGAATACCCAGCCGTTGAATAATGCGATGCAATACCAGTGGAATAAGGATCGCCTTGAAAAGCAGAGCAATAACGGCAGTGACATACAGATGCGGGGCCTGCTGAATGAAGGCTTGCCAACTCACGGCCAGCGCCAACAATAACGCATGCAGGGCATAAGTATTGAGCAGCGCGTAAAGTCGATCTTGATACAGCAGAAGGAAACTCACCACCACCATGCCGCCCGCCAGCAGATGGGCAATATCGAATTCCAAACCGTGCATCACAGGCTCCGCGACACAAACAGCAACAAGGTCCCGAGCAGGCCCAGCATCAAAGCGGCGCCCAGGAATTCATCGACGCGGAATACCCGCATCTTGGCGATGCCGGTTTCGAACACGGCCAGTAGAAAGCCACCCACGGCCAGCTTGAACAGATAAGCCAGCAGGCCGATCAAAAAAGCTAGCCAGCCGTCACCCGCCGTAGCCATCCCCCAGGGGGTGAACACGCAGGCCAGCAGCGACAGATAAAGTACTAATTTCATCGCGGCGGCCAGTTCGATCAGAGCCAGATGGCGACCCGAATATTCCAAAATCATCGCTTCATGCACCATGGTCAACTCTAAATGCGTTGCGGGGTTGTCCACCGGGATGCGGCCATTTTCGGCAATCGCCACGATGATCAGAGCGAGCATCGCCAGCAGCAGCGTCACGCGCAGTCCAACACCGTCGGCCAGTAGGAACTGAGCGACCGACGATAACTGCGTGGTCCCCGCCAGCAGTGACAGAGAAAACACCATCATCAGCATGGCCGGCTCAGCCAGTGAAGCGATCATCATCTCCCGGCTGGAACCGATGCCGCCAAAGCTGGTTCCCACATCCAGGCCGGCCAGGGCCAGAAAGAAGCGGGCGCTGCCAAGTAGGGCGACGATGGCGATCAAATCCGCCGTCCAATTGAAGGCCAGCCCGCTGGCGAAGGTAGGAACCAGGGCCGCCGCCACCCACACGGCGGCAAAAATCAAATAAGGCGTGACCCGAAACAGCCACGACGCGGATTCGGCCAGCAGGACTTCCTTGCGTAACAGCCGCGCCAAGTCGCGATAAGGTTGTAACACGGAAGCTCCCCGCCGCCGCAGCAAACGCGCCTTTACCTTGCGTATGAAACCGATCAGCAGTGGCCCCAGCGCCAGCACCAGCAGCATCTGGAAGCCCTGCACCAGCCAGTCAAGCATCAGCGCCATATCGCCAACCCCAGCAACAGCAGCACCAGCACCGCAAACACCAGTGTCAGGTAGCGGCGAACAGTCAGGAATTGCAAATGATTCAGGCGGCTCGCCAGCGCATCGACGGCCGTCGCGAGCGGCGCATAGCCGTATTCCCAGGCGGGATCACGCATGCGCACGGTCAACCGCGCCGAGCGAGAATCGCCGGGTGTCGGCATATCCACCTGTTCCCGCGCCTGGAACACCACACTGCCGAACATGCGACGGATCGGTTGAGCGAAACTGCCGGCGGTATATTGACTGGCCGGACTGTTATCGGGAAACCCACAGTCCCAGGCGTCACCCCGCCGGACAGCGCGCGATGCCAGCCGGTGAATCAGCATCGCGGCGACAGTGCCGGCAAAGATCATGAACAGCAACACCAGCAGGCCGTTGTAAGAACTCTGTATCTCGGCGACCGGCACCAGCATCAGCCAGGGTTGGTTTATTTGTGACATGAGCCGGGCACCGTCAGTGAGCAGACCCACTACTGGCGCCAGACTATCAATCACTAATCCCGGCAGGATTCCCGCCAGGATGCACAAGGTGGACAACACCCCCAGCGCGGCCAACGAGCAGCGATCTGTTTCCTGTGCTTGAGCGGCAACCGGAGTACGCGGACGACCGAGAAAGGTGATCCCGAAGGCTTTGACGAAGCAGGCTGCGGCTAGCGCGGCGGATAACGCCAAGGCTGCGCCGACCGCAGGCACCAGGAATTTAAGCAGCCACTGCGGTAATTCGGGGCTGATCAGAATCGCCTGAAAGGTCAGCCATTCGGAGACAAAACCGTTTAGCGGCGGCAGGGCCGAAATCGCCGCCGAGCCGATCAGAAACGCCAATGCGGTCCAAGGCATACGGTGGATCAAGCCCCCCAGGCGTTCCATATCGCGCTCACCGGTGGCGGTCGCAACCGCGCCTGCGCCCAAGAACAGCAGGCTTTTGAACAACGAATGATTAAACACGTGAAACAGAGCGGCGGATAACGCCAAAGCCGCGCCGCTGGCCATATGATTCGCCTGGAAAGCCAACGCCAAGCCAAGACCGATAAAGATGATGCCGATGTTCTCCACCGTGTGGTAAGCCAATAACCGCTTGAGATCATGTTGCATCAACGCGTACAACACACCTAGCACGGCTGTAATCCCGCCCAGCACCAGCACCAGAGCGCCCCACCACCAGGCGGGTGTACCCACCAGGTCGAACACGATGCGGATGAAACCGTATACTGCAACCTTAGTCATCACGCCGCTCATCAGCGCCGAGACATGACTGGGCGCGGCGGGATGAGCAAGCGGTAGCCACACATGCAGGGGGGAGCAGTCCGGCCTTGGAACCCGCGCCCACCAGCGCGAGCACCAGCACCAGCGCCGCGGATTCGGGAGCCAGCGTACCGATACGTATGCCGGCAAACTGGTAACTGCCCTCAGCTCCGGCCAACACACCGAAC
>JAAUQA010000391.1 GCA_012032855.1 Candidatus Competibacteraceae bacterium | reverse complement strand
TTAACCCTGCCGCGTTACAGAATCCAACCCAGTCGACGCACGATACGCTGCGGCTGTTGGAAATCCCGGTCAGCTCGTCATTAGGGAACGTTGGCGCGCTTTCATGATAGACGGGGCGGACAACCCATCGCGCCATTAGACGCCCGTCGTCTTTGCTAAACTCAGGCACCGCATTGCCGATAACAATTGTGTAGTCCATAGCAGAATCAGCATTCACAGCAATTATTGCTATCTCAAACTTATGCGCTGTTGTCTTTGAGCGCAAGCGGCAACCCCGCCACCATTAAGACTACCCGCTCACAGCGCTGTGCCAGACGCTGATGGAGTAGGCCCGCTTCATCACAAAAACGGCGATTAAGTTCACCTAATGGGATGATACCCATATTCACTTCATTGCTGACCAAAAGGATCATTCCAGGCAGTTCACCCAGGCCCTTAAGCAACTCGTCGCATTCCCGACTCAATGTCTTTTCGTCTGTTTTACACAGCAAGTTAGTCAACCAGAGTGTTAGACAGTCCACAATAATACAGTGGTGCTCGGCCGCATGATCACGCAGCGTCCCGGCTAATTCGATAGGTTCTTCCACTACGATCCAATCAGCCGGCCGTTGATACGGTGTTGCGCAATACGTTGACGCATTGGCTCGTCTTCTGCAGTGGCCGTAGCGATATATGTCACGGGCAGACCGCTGTCTATCGCGAGCATTTCCGCGTAACGGCTTTTGCCGGATTTTACACCGCCGAGAATCAGCGTTTTCATTGCGAGCTATTCCGCGTGTGCGTGGGAATCGTCGCCAGCTCACCGGAAATTGCAGATAGCGCCGAGTCAAGCCGAAACCAATCGGCTTCGGTTCCCGGCAGGCCGAATCGAAGACTCATCGGCGCGATAAATAACCGAGTCAGGATGCCTTGTCGAGCAAAGCGTTCATGGATTATGTCCGCCCGGTCACAGACTATCCACTGGAACAGGACGCATCCGCCGGTTACCACTAGATCGTGTTTCTGCAATACCGTACACAAGCGTCGGCTATCTACAAGCAACCGTTCTCGGGTTGCGAGTTGCCATGCCGTGTCCAGTAGCGCCTGAGCGGCAACCCAGCGTGACGGATTAGCCACAGCCCAAGGTCCCAGTGAGGCGGCTAGACGTTCCCGCAACACCGCTTCGGCGAATACAAACCCAACGCGCAACCCCGCCAAGCCAAAGAACTTACCTAGCGAACGCAGCACGATAAGGCCGGATTGATGACTATGCGATACCAAACTCAGCTCCGGTGTTGGGTCGATATAGGCTTCATCGACAATTAACCAACCGCCATGCGCAGCGAGTCGCTGATGCCAGCCCAGTAAGACGTCGGGACGCCAACATTCGCCGGTGGGATTATTAGGATTGACGAGGATCAGCACATTAAGCTGATCCAATGCAGCTTCAATTTCTACCGTTTTCAGCTCTTGTACAGCGTGACCGGCATTACGCCAAGCATGGGCATGTTCCGAGTAGCTTGGGGTAATGACACCGACCCGGCAATGATCGCGCCGCAATGCAGGCAATCTCTGAATAGCCGCCTGCGAACCGGCGACGGGTAGTAAATTCGTTGTGCCGTAATAGCGAGAAGCTGCATCCACAAGGCCATCACTATCTTCCGGCAAACGCGCCCAGACCCCATCAGGAACAAGTGTCACTGGCCAGCCAAGCGGATTGATGCCAGTCGACAAGTCCAGCCAATCCGGCAATGGGATACTGTAATGCGCAGCTGCAATCCACAGTTGTCCGCCATGTGTCAGCGGATCAGAACCCGCCATCGGTGTAGATGCCCACAGTCGCCAAAACGATTAGCCACAACACCAAACTACGTTTGATCAGGGTAAGCGCATCGGAGAGTGTATCAACGTCAGGTGTTCGGCCCTCACCGAGCAGCGGTCGTTGCTGTGTTAGCCCGCCATAGCAGGCTGGACCACCGATAACAACTCCCAAACTACCCGCACCTGCCGCCATGACCGGTCCGGCATTGGGGCTTTTCCAATCCCGACCTTGGCTAAACCAGCAACGCAGCGCCGAACCGGTATTACCGACCAGCGCATACCCCAGCGCCGTCAATCGGGCGGGGATGAAATTCAGCACGTCGTCTAAACGGGCAGCAGCCCAACCGAAATCGCGATACCGGTTGTTACGATAGCCCCACATGGCATCCAACGTATTGATTAAGCGGTAAGCGACCACAGCAGGAACACCGCCTACGGCAAACCAGAAAATAGCGCCGAATACCGCATCGTTCCCGTTTTCCAATACCGACTCCACCGTGGCCTTGCAAATCTCCGGTGGTTGCAACGCTGCCGTGTCGCGGCTCACCATAAAACCAACCTGACGCCTTGCTGCAGCAATATCCTGATTTTTCAGCGCCTGTCGAACCCGGTCAGCGTGCTCGGCCAAGCTGCGCCGCCCGATTGCCAGATAGAGAATCAACGCATCCAACACGCCCGGAAAAGGAACCGCTATCGTAGCAGCAGTTATTAAAGTCAGCGGGACTGTCAACACTATGACAGCCAACAGTCCGCGCCAACGCCCTTGCATAACGTTGCCCGGCAACGTGCCGTAGAACCGTTCCTCCACGATAGTGACCAAGCGTCCGAATCCAACCAACGGGTGATAACGGGGCGGCTCGCCCAGCCAAGTGTCGAGAAATAGCGCGAGGCCGACGACTAGTAACGTTATCACGCAATCGAGTCTAAAGCTTCAATCAAGGTTGATAACGCAAGGTAACCATCACATTAGTACCGGGCTGATTGAAATAGGCTGCGGTTTCGTACTGCTTATCAAAGACATTGGCCCATAGCGCCTCCAACTGCCAATCCTTAGCAAACTGGTAAGCCCCCCTTAGATCGAAAGTGGCGTAACCACCCAACCTACGAATATTAGCTAGATCGTCATAACTCGATCCTTGCGCATACAGAGTAGCGCCCAAACTGTAGCGATCAAAACTACGATCCACATCCAGTCGGAATGAGTTCTCTGCACGCCTCGGTAATTGGTTGCCTCGATTCGCGCCCTTAGAGCGATTTTTTGGGTCAAGCAACGTTAACGCGCCTTGAAAGTTCCACCCCATCAACTGATGGCCATAAACCGCCTCCAATCCGGTAATGCGGGCTTCGTCAACGTTCTCGGGGGCACGGGTGGCGGCACTGAATGCGATTAAATCATCAATTTTGGTGTAATAGAGGTTTAATGACCAACGTCCCCAGCCATAGCTGCCGTTCAAACTGGCCTCGATGCTTTGCGATTGTTCAGGATCAAGATCGGGATTGCCGAAATCGGGAAAATACAGTTCGTTGAAAGTCGGGGCTTTGAAGGCTGTACCGTAAGAAAGCCAAAACCGTAATGGATCGTTTATTTGATAACCCCAAGCCGCCGATCCGGTGGTGTTGCCGCCAAACTGTTCGTTGTCATCGTAGCGCAGGCTGAATTGCAGCTCATTCGCGTTGAACTGTCCCTGGTATTGGACATAACCACCGATGTTATGGCGCGAGGACTCTTCGTAGTCGACCGTGCCGTCAACCCGGTCATCCTGATAATCCAATCCAGCGACGATAAATTGACTGTCATCCAGGAAAATATCGTTTTGCCAAGAAGCCGAGACTCGTTCCGTGTCGAAGCGGCTTTGGAAATCCCCATCTTTGAAATTATCTGACTTGTCCTCACTAACCCCCGCTTGCACCGTGATGTCCCAGCTTTCTGAAGGCGCATAGCGCAGCTTGCCGCCGAGCACTTGCTGAACCGTTTCTGATTCATTAACGAAGCTGCCATCAAACTCATTATCATTGTCTGATCTCAACCAATTGAATTCTGCCTCAGCGCCATTAGCAAAGCGATACCCGGCGCGAAACGATCCAGACAGATTACGATACCCGTCCTTATCCGGCTCGAAAGTAAAGCAACCGCCGCCGGTGGGTGAGCCATTACAGGCATTGAAACCTTCGGTGTCGATTCCGGAAATGCTGAGGTTGAACCAACTGTTCTCACCGCCACCAGAAACACCCGCTGATCCTTTATAGGTATTGTAAGTGCCGCCCCCTAAGCTGAAGTATGGTTTCAAGTCACCACGCTCGCGCGATAAAATTTGA
>JAAUQA010000390.1 GCA_012032855.1 Candidatus Competibacteraceae bacterium | reverse complement strand
AATACCCTTTCAGCTAATGCAACAGAGCCTGACAACTCCATAATCCTGAGTTCGGTGCCAACTCAACGAGTTGATTGTTGATTCTTAACCTATGCTTTTTGAAAAATTTTAGCTGTTAACCAATTGAATATCTATAACTATTTTTGTGAAATAATACCCGAAATTTGGCGCTTCCTATCTATATCAGAATTTTGGCGTCTTGGAGTGCGGCCTGACAATTCCGCATTAGCGATTAGCGAGCGCATTCGCGTAGAAATTTGAGATTTCGACCAACAAGGGAAGCATCTAAATCTGTGTGGTATTCGGGGAATCGCTGGCGCCGACTGCTGACATTCCATGCAGCCGTCCTCAAGAAATGACAACCAGCAGCGAAAACGGCTACTTTAAGTGGCTACTATTAGGGTGGCTACTTTGAATGGTCTTTTCATTTAATAGCCAGGCCTGATAAGCTAGGCTATTATGCGTTTACTCATCATAGCCTCATAACCATGAAAGTTGCTCGCATTTATCTTCGGGTCAGTACCGATGAACAGGATCTGACTCGCCAAGCCGACATTGAACAGAGCACCCGCGCCGCTGGTTTTATGTGGCGGGCATTTATCGCGAGAAAGCATCCGGCGCCCCGTCCTGATCGACCGGAGTTGCTACGGATGATCGCCGATTTGCAGCCCGGTGATGTGGTAATTGCCGAGAAGATTGATCGCATCAGCCGATTGCCCCTAGCCGAGGCGGAACAATTAGTCGCCTCGATACGGGATAAAGGCGCTAAGCTGGCGGTGCCCGGGGTGGTCGATCTGTCGGAGGTGGTCGAAGCAGCGGACGGCATGGCGCGCATCGTGTTGGAGGCCGTTCAAGACCTACTGTTGAAACTGGCGCTGCAAATGGCCCGCGACGATTATGAGACGCGCCGAGAGCGGCAACGACAGGGCGTGCAATTGGCCAAGGCCGCTGGCAAGTACACCGGCCGTAAGGCCAATAAGGCCACCCATGAACGCATTATTGCGCTCAGAACGGCGGGTGAAACCATTCGGCGTACCGCCGAGTTGGCTGGGTGCAGTCAAGCCTGGGTCAAACGGGTTTGGGCTAAACATCTCGCTCATTCCTCACCCAAAGATGTCGTCGATCAATCCATATAGGATCAACACGGTAAAGCCTTAGCAATCGCTCAGAATTCAACGATAAGGAAAAGACTTAACGAATTGATTTTCATCAGTTAAGCTAAGCCTTAATTGGCCGCACCGTTGCCCTTTGCGGAGAATAGTCTATGAGTAGTGTCGTCGAAACTCACGATCCTGAAGTGCTAGACTCGATCCTGACCGATGTCGCCCCGCACCGCGCCCGCCGACGCTGGAGCGTTGACGAATACCATCGTATGGGCGAATTGGGTGTTCTAGGTGACCATGAACGATTGGAACTGATTGAGGGGGATGTCATTAAGATGGCGCCGATTGGTAGCCGGCATGCCAGCCAGGTTAATCGCCTGAATTGGGTGTTGAACCAAAACCTGAACCGGGCCGGTTTGGCGATTGTCGCACCGCAAAATCCTGTCGTGTTAGACGAATACAGTGAACCAGAACCGGATATTGCGGTGTTACGCTGGCGGGATGATTTTTACCAATCGGCACACCCCGGACCTAATGATGTCCTATTGATGATTGAGGTGAGTGATTCAACGGTCAAGGCTGACCGGCAGGTCAAGGCCCCCCTGTATGCCCGGCATGGTATTCCGGAATACTGGATAGTGGATATAACGGCTCAGCGACTGGAGGTCTACCGCGAACCGATGGAAGGCCACTATCAACAAACCACAGAACACCAAGCGGGCACCGTATCACCGGTGATGCTACCCGAGGTGGTCATTGATCTGGTCGCGTTGTTCCCCGCTGACGATTAGGTTTCTGGCGCACCCGATGATCCGCTATCCTGAATATGTAGACTTACCCCATGAAGTCGGCGCTGCCCGCGGCTCCGACCTGACCCAGGTGAACTAGCGAGAGACTCTGCAGCAAGGACTAGAGCTGTGACCGACCCATTAAGCTACGATGAACTGGTAAAGCCGTACAGCCGCTGAACAGCAAAGACAAACGCCGCCTGGCACAGTGGTTGATTCAGCAGGCCAAGCGGGAAGAGGACGTCCGCAATCCCCACAAAAGAATCAGTGCACCAACAACTATCAACAGCCCCGGTGTCATTCCCTATGTGGCTGAACGCCTACTGAAACTCAAACCAGCCCGCAAGGCGGCCGTGCTCAATGCCATTGGCACGATGTTTCAGTTCCAAGGCGGGGTATCAGAGGCCGATAAGGAACGCATTCTGAGCGAGCTGCAGCGCCAGCGTTATTTAACAATCAATGAGAATAATCGCGTCAGTTATGCGGATTGATCAGGATACTGCACCTCACGTCTGGGCTTTCCGCTTTCGTATCCCGTCTTCATAAGCCGTCCCGGCTATTTCGGCACCGGGATGCGCCCATCGGCGATGCCGCTGGCCAGGTGCTCCAATAAGTGGGCAAAATGATAGAAACCATCATACTGTGCGCACAGGGCATTGATCTCATCGCTCGTTAGCGTATCCAACAGTATTTTGAAGTTGCCCATGTAATCATACAGGGAGACCAAGAGGGCTTCATCACCGCCACCCGCCGCCAGCGTCCGATTCACGAAGTCGTCAATATGGCGAGCCAGTTGGTGATGGGTTGCGGTGATCGTCATGGAGGGATATTCCCCAGCAAAAGAAATCTTGTCAACCTATTGTGCCATTTTGCGGTTGCGTTTTTCGGGCTTGCCAAACACGACTTGGAAAGTTTTGGGGAGTACCAAAAACTGGGTGGATGGAGGCAGAAGTTTCGCCATGAACCGGCCAATCTACCGAGTTGGTACAATTGATCTACCGGGTTTTTGGTGCTCTCCTACCTATCGTGCAGTGTATACGGTCAAGTTTGCAGGTGCCATGTATGTCTTGCATTATTTTCAGAAAAAATCGACGCGCGGCATAGCGACTCCCAAACCTGACCTGGAATGATTAAAGAGCGTTTCAAGGTCATGGAAAAACTTGTCAGAGCCCACCTAACATGAGCGAATACGAACAAGGCAGCACTAATGTGTATGCCGATTTGGAGTTTCCCGCCGCTGATGAAATGTTAAGGAAGGCCCAATTGACGACCGAAATCAGGGCGATCATCAAGGATCGCGGTTGGACACAGCAGCATGCTGCCGAGGTTATCGGACTCCCTCAGCCAAAGCTTTCGGAAATGTTGCGCGGGCACTTTCGCGGCATCAGTAAAGCCAAGTTATTGGACTGCCTGACGCGACTGGGTTGTGATGTCGAGATTGTGGCCGCAGCACCTCACCACGATGCGACGGTCGGCCGTATTGTTGTGTCGCTTCCTGACACTTGAAAAGCGGCGGTTGGCTCCGTGCAGCACACATTAAAATGACGGCATGTTAAATCGTATGATTTGACATGATATACAACGATGTAAATTTGTTTCACACGAGTTGATTTCATATCCTCGCGAAATGCCAGGGTTAATCAGGAACCAAGTATTTCCCACAACCCAGCGCGGTCCGCCCCAATAAATCCTCCCGCAAGCGTTCGGCCAAACCCTGCTCAGCGGGTGACAACGTGGAGGGCAATACCGACGGCCATCCGGGGTCGGTATCCCGAAATAGCTGCCCGCGCAACCATCGCGCTTTCTGGGCTTCCATTCCGTCGCCTTCCTCAGTAACAGCCGCCATCAAGGCCCGACGTAACGCTTCCGGCCAAGCTGACCAGGGGGTTGCCGTTCTAAGAAGGCCCACTACTTGCGCCGAGTCGCGAACCTCAGCCTCAAGGGCTGCCTCGACGGTGGCCCGGTATTCGGCTAGGGCGTCGGACCCCGGTTTAGAATGTGTAGATTTCACGGATTTACCATTACCCGCTAACCTTACATGAAAAGACTCGGAGCAAAATCATCAATGATGCAGGTTCATACTACTCCAAAGTAGCCAAATTGCCTTTAACTCTGCCGCCCAATAAAGCTGATAAACATCGAATTTTTGGCACTCCAAACAGATATCCATGTCTAAATCTGATAAGCTCAAAGAAGAAATCGGTTGGTTAAAGGTTGTGTTTGCAATCCTTGTTGCAAC
>JAAUQA010000389.1 GCA_012032855.1 Candidatus Competibacteraceae bacterium | reverse complement strand
ATCCATCATGCTGGCAATGACCCCGCCGTGGCAGGAGGGTGGCATACTCAAGTGATTATCGCCGACCGATAGACGATAAATGATCTTGCCTGGCGCCAAGACTTCAAGATCTAATCCCAGAAATCGATCAAAGCGGCATATATCCTTGTAAAACGCAGCAAAATCAGAATAGTCCAGTGTGTTCATTTCGGCACAGGTGATGATCGCCGCAACAACGGTAGACGCCTAGATGAACTTGAGCGCGATAGCGGCCGCCCCGACCAGCAATGCAACAACGCTCAGGGTGATCGCCAAACCAATACGCTTGCTTGATTCCAATACCGGATGAATCGTTTCTTGGGATGCTTCGATAGCGATCTCACGCGCTCTGAATTCTGCTTTGGCTAGTACCGTCTCGCGGGCAACAGCGGCTATCTGCTGTTTTAATCCGTCGCCTTCGGCGAACTGTGCCAGAGCGCTTTGTACTGCTGCGGCACCTGTTGTTCCAGGGGCTTGAGTGAGGTCTTCCCGTACTGTCGCTAAACTGCGCATAGCGCTTTGTTGGGCGACTTCTTCGCCAACGGCGCGTGCCGTTTGTTCGGCTATTGCCTTGGCGGCTTTAGCCGCGCTTACTTGGCCTGCTTCGGTTGCGGTGTTCCAAGCCGTGTCGGTGGCCACCTTCTTGGCTGTTTCTTGAGCCGATTGGAGCGCCGTTCGGGCTACTTTACGCATCTCTTCGGACAGCGCGCGGGTCGATTGTTCAGCCGTTGTACGAGCAACCTCGGCAGCAATCTGCCGTGCCACCTGCTCAGCAGCTGCACGTCCTGCTTGTTCGGCAATACGGGTCAAGTCAGGAATAGCGCCGGCCAGTTCCGCCGGCACTTCGATGGGTTCAGGTGCGGCGGTCGGCTCTGCCGGAGCCATAGCAGGTCCGCTTGCGGGTTCCGCAGCCGGGGTAGGTTCGCCGGAGGAAACTATGGTCAATGGTTCTTCCTCGGCGAGGGCTAACGCGGGAGCGCCTGGCCGCTGAGTCGGGAACTCACGTACTGAATTGAGGATTTGATCCATCTGCGCCGGGGTATAGGGCTTCGACAAAAAGCTCGAAGCGCCGCTTTGTCGCGCATTTTCTTTGTCTTCGTCTGTAGCGTTGGCGGAACACATGATAATCGGTGGTGGCGTACCGATCTCCGCATCGTTAGTAATGGCATGAGTCGTTTCGAAGCCGTCCATGCCGGGCATCATGACATCCATAAAAATAATATCCGGGCGCTGTTTTTTCATGTAGCTGACAGCTTCTTCACCGGATCCAACCCAGTCGACTTCTATATTGCGCTCCATCAGTAATTTACGTAGGGTCAGGTGGGCAACCTTGGAATCGTCGACCACTAACGCCTTTTCAATATTCATGCGGGCCTCCTGGTGGCCTGAAAAAGTGTTAACAGAATAATATTGAGTTTCGGCGGCAATTCTGGCGCTTTCGTTGATGAAATGCTAGGGGATATGATTTGCGTTGCAAGACTGTGGCAAACTTGATCTTTGACAGACGGTCACGCATTTTCCAAAACAGTATAAACGTATCATGACCTTTCCGCTTGGAGCAAACCCGGTCCGCCTACTATCTTAAAGTTCAATATACCGTATTCAAGTGATTTGGTTTGGACTCGTTTGCCGTGTACTTGAGATTTTCGGGAGTTTTGTAATGTTCGATCCGCAACGTTTACTGGGCAGTTTGCTGCAGAGTCAGATGTCCTCGCCGGCTAGAACGCTCACCAGAATGGCCTCCGGATCGGGAATGACGTCCGGCAAGCTAGGCGCTTTAGCCTTGTTAGGTGGAGTTGCTGCAGGCGCTTATGAGCACTTTTCCCAGCAACGACAGAGTATGCCGGGAGGCGGGGCGCCGCAACCACCACCGCATTCATCGGGTACTCCGGGATTACCCCCGCCTCCTCCCGTTGCAGGCGGGGCGCAGGTCCTCCCGCCGCCGCCGCCGCAAACGACTAGTCTCCCCGCCGCCCCCCGCCCGGTGTTGTCGTCACTACCGCGCCACCCACGCCGCCCGGTTCCGATAACGATGAAACGGCTACACTGTTGATTCGGGCCATGATCGGAGCAGCCAAGGCCGATGGCATCATTGATGACGTTGAGCGCCAGCGTATCCGGGATCGACTTCAAGATGCCGATCCGGAAGAGCGGGCATTCGTGGAAGCGGAGATGCAAAACCGCTCAATCCGGACGATTGGCTTGCCAACATACCGGCCGATCCGAATCTGGCAGCGCAGATCTACACCGCCTCCTTGCTCGCTATCGAGTTGGATACCTCGGCCGAAGTCAAATATTTCAAAACCTTGACGCGCCGTTTGAACCTGGATGAAGCCGCTGTCAACCGCATCCACGATCAGCTGGGCGTGATCCGGATTTTTGCCTAGATGTTTTTAGGAGATATTCACGGCGTGTCTTGATAACAATGTCCAGGGCATACCCCCCTCCGGTTGGCATGAAAATGCGAAAGATGACTGACAGGGCGCGCCGGGTTAGTATGGTTTAGACGCCGAATGCACTCTGAGGATTTTCGATGAGCGATACCGTGAAATACCTGCTGGACGAAAACCGGCTGCCCCGTTTTTGGTATAACTTGGCGGCGGATCTGCCTACGCCGCTACCGCCGGTGTTGCATCCCGCCACTCAGCAACCGATCGGGCCGGACGATCTTGCACCACTGTTTCCCCTGTCATTGATCCAACAGGAAGTCTCTACGGAACGGAATATTGAAATACCTGAACCGGTACGGACCATATACCGTCAATGGCGACCTTCCCCGTTATACCGCGCCCGACGCTTAGAAAAAGCGCTCGATACGCCCGCCAAGATATATTACAAGTACGAAGGCGTGAGCCCTGCCGGTAGTCACAAACCCAACACCGCTGTGGCGCAAGCGTTCTATAACAAGGAAGCCGGGATCACTCGCATCACCACTGAAACCGGTGCTGGTCAGTGGGGATCAGCGCTGGCTTATGCCGGTGCCTTGTTCGATATTGCCATTCAGGTGTTCATGGTGCGGGTATCGTATCAACAGAAACCTTACCGTCGGGCATTGATGGAAACCTACGGGGCGCAATGTATTCCCTCACCTTCCCAAGCGACCGAAGCCGGGCGGGCGATTCTGCAGGAGCGGGCCGAACATCCGGGCAGTCTGGGTATCGCGATTTCGGAGGCGGTGGAAGTAGCGGCGCAACGCGACGATACCAAATATGCCCTCGGCTCGGTACTCAATCACGTGCTGCTGCATCAGACGGTCATCGGCTTGGAAGCCATTGAGCAATTGGCGATGGCGGACGAGTATCCCGATGTGATCGTCGGTTGTACAGGAGGGGGTTCGAATTTCGCCGGGATTGCTTTTCCGTTTCTGGGCGAGCAATTGCGCGGCGGCAAAACGATCCGTATCGTTGCCGTAGAACCTTCCGCCTGTCCTACCCTAACCCGTGGCCGCTATGCTTATGATTACGGCGATACGGCCCATTTGACCCCGCTGACCAAAATGCACACCTTAGGCTCGACTTTTACCCCACCCGGTTTCCATGCCGGAGGGTTGCGGTATCACGGCATGGCGCCACTTATCAGCCATATCAGTGAACTCGGTTTGATTGAAGCGCGTGCCTACCACCAATTAGGTTGCTTTGAAGCCGGCGTACAATTTGCCCGTGCCGAGGGCATTTTGCCCGCACCGGAGGCTAATCATGCGGTACGTGGCGCGCTTGACGAAGCCTTGCGGTGTAAGGAAGAAGGTGTCAGTCGGGTCATTTTGTTTAATCTGTGTGGGCATGGCCACTTCGATATGCAAGCCTATATGGATTATTTTGCCGGCAAGTTGACTGATCAGGACTATGACGAGGCCGAATTAGCGATGGCGCTAGCCGGCCTACCCTCGGTAGCAGCTTGATTTATTCAAACCCAGTCGCCAGGAAGGTTTGCCACACCATGCGGGGGCTTCGGGAGTGCACACAATAGATCAGAGCGATTCGCAAGCGGCAATAGGCTGGTATTTGGAGGGGTTTGCTAACGAAGGCAGAATTTGGGTAATCCAGCTTAAACCGTTGCCGTTTGTCATCGGTCGCCATGAGGGTTGTCATTTGCGACTGGCTTTTACCGAAGTATC
>JAAUQA010000388.1 GCA_012032855.1 Candidatus Competibacteraceae bacterium | reverse complement strand
TTGAACCCTTTAAGCTAACCCTATGGTGATGCTGTGAAACTGTTTGGATTTCGGGGCGGCGTCCACCCTCCCACCCATAAAGAATTGAGCGCGGCCAAGCCCATCGAACGTTTGCCGTTGCCTAAAACACTATACGTTCCGCTGCAACAGCATGTCGGCGCGCCGCCACGGCGTTGGTGCAAGTCGGCCAACAGGTGCTTAAAGGAGAATTGCTGGGCCACAGCCAAGGTAAAGTGTCGGCTCCGGTTCATGCGCCGACTTCCGGGGTAGTCGCGGCAATTACCGAGGTGACCGCCGCCCATCCTTCAGGTTTGTCGGTACTCGCCGTCGTGATCGAAACCGACGGTGAAGAGCGCTGGCCGGATAGCGACCCGCCTCCCGATCCTTTCAGCTTGCCTCCCGAAGAAGTCGCCAAACAAGTCGCCGACGCCGGTATCGTGGGTTTGGGTGGTGCTTGTTTTCCGTCTGCGGTGAAACTTGATCTAGCTCGCCGCGAAGGTGTGCATACCGTCCTGATCAATGGCGCAGAATGCGAACCCTATCTCACCGGTGATGACCGTCTGATGCGGGAAGTACCCGAACAAATCATTGACGGCGTATTGCTGGTCCGGCACGCAACACAAGCGCGCCGGGCATTGATCGTGGTGGAAGATAACAAACCGGAAGCGATAGCCGCATTGTCCGCCGCCAGTCAGGATTGCGCCGAAATCAAGGTAGTCAAAGTGCCGACCCGTTATCCGATGGGTTCGGATAAGCAAATGATTCAGATGGTGATGGGCCAGGAAGTGCCCGCCGGGGCGCGCAGCCCGGAGACCGGCGTGGTGGTTTACAACGTCGGCACGGCTTATGCTGTGCATCGGGCGTTGCGCCACGGTCAGCCCTTGTTATCGCGCATCGTCACAGTCAGCGGCGAGGCGGTAGCTAACCCGTGCAATCTGGAAGTACCGATCGGCACCCCGGTCGCAGAATTGCTGGCCTATTGCGGACACCAGCCCGAACAGACCGCGCGTCTGCTGATGGGTGGTCCGATGATGGGCCTTCCGTTGCCCAATACCACGGTGCCGATCGTCAAGGGCTTGAACGGGGTGTTGGCGCTAACCGCCGTCGAGGTGGCAGAACAAACCAGTCACCCGTGTGTACGGTGCGGTCGTTGTGTGGACGCCTGCCCAATGGGCCTGATGCCGGTGGAAATGGCCAAGCGGTCTCAGCATGGCGACGTTCAAGGTGCGTTGGATTATGGCTTGGAAACCTGCATGGTGTGCGGTTCCTGCGCCTATGCGTGCCCAGCACATATTCCTATCGTCCAATATCTGGAATCCGCCAAGGGCGAACTCGCTGAACGCGCGAGTGTAGAGCAAAAAGCGCAAGCGACGCGACGGGCCGCGGAACAACATCAAGCCCGCCTGGAGCGCGAAGAACAAGCCAAGGCGGAAGCTGCTGAACGCCGTAAGGCAGAACGCGCTGCCCGTAACAAAAAGGCGAAAAAGGCCAGCGTGTGAGCGCCGTCGTTCCCGTCAGCGGACCGCATATCCACACGGAAAGCACCATCCCGCAACTCATGTTCGGGGTGTTGGTGGCACTGGTGCCGGCGACGCTGTATGGATTTTATTTGTTCGGCTGGCCGGCGATTAATCTGTTTTGTATCACTGTGCTGGCCTGCCTGACGGGTGAGATCTTCGGGCTTTGGTTAAGCGGGCGCTCGTTACGGACTTTTCTGGGCGATGGCTCGGGTCTACTCACCGGTTGGCTGTTGGCCTTATCCCTGCCACCGTGGGCACCTTGGTGGATCGGCGTGGTGGGTGGCTTGTTTGCGGTGATCGTGGGCAAGCAGATCTTCGGCGGGATCGGTCAGAATGTATTCAATCCGGCCATGCTCGCGCGCATTGCGCTGCTAGTCTCGTTTCCAGTGGAAATGACGGTGTGGCTGGAGCCGCAACCGTTATTTTCCGCCCAAGCGCCCGGCTTTATAGAGGGCTTAGCGATTACTTTTTCCGGCTTGATCGCGCCGGATAGCGCCAGCGGCGCTTCGATTCTTGGCTATGTCAAAACCGAATTGGCTCGTGAGCAGACGTTAGAGCAAGTTCTGGAAGGGCATTATCAACCGTTACGCACCGGCTTGGGTGCGGTGCCAGGCAGCCTGGGCGAAACTTCGGCGCTGTTATTGACCATCGGCGGCGGCTGGCTGTTGTTGCAGCGGCTCATCACTTGGCATATCCCGGTTGCGTTGCTAGCAACCGTGGCGCTGCTGGCCGGTGTTTTTCACTGGTTCGATCCCCAGCGCTTTGCTGATCCGCTGCTGCATCTATTATCCGGTAGTTTGATTATGGGGGCGTTTTTCATCGCTACCGATCCGGTAACCTCGCCGACCACCAAGACCGGTCAACTGGTATTCGGGGCGGGCTGCGGGGCATTGATTTATGTGATCCGCACTTGGGGCGGCTACCCGGAAGGCGTCGCCTTTGCGGTGGTGTTGATGAATGCGTTTACCCCGGTGATCGATCACTATCTGCGACCGCGGATTTATGGGCGCAAGCGTTCCGGTCAGCCGCTGCCGATCAAACGCAGCCGCGATGAGAAAAGCTGATGGCTTGGTTGCATGATCGCTCGACCGTGCATTATCAGACGCTGCTGGTCGGCGGATTCGCGTTGCTGGCTAGCGCCGTCATTACTATCGGTGATCGGCTGACCAGTGCCGCTATCACCGAGCGCCAAGCCGAAGACCGCTTATCGTCGTTGCGCCAAGTGTTGCCCTCCGCCCCGGCTGGCAATGCGCTATTGCAGAATCCATTGCGCATTGGCGGCGACCAGGAACCAGAGGTCTTAGTCTATCGCGTGCAACAAAATGAGCAGATCGAGAGCGTGGCCTATCAAGTTATCACCAGCGGCTATAGCGGCGATATTGTCATGGTTCTTGGGATAGCACCAGACGGTAAGCTGTTGGGCGTGCGCGTAGTCAGCCATAGCGAAACCCCCGGATTGGGCGATAAGCTGGAATTGGCTAAATCCGACTGGATTCTCAGTTTCAATGGTCGTTCGCTGAGCGATCCGCAACCCAGTCGTTGGGCAGTTAAAAAAGACGGCGGTGAATTCGACCAATGGACCGGTGCAACCATTACCCCCAGAGCGGTGGTCAAGGCCGTCAAGCAGGGCCTGGAATTTTTTGCCGCGCACCAAGGCGAACTGCTCGCCGCCAGCAGCAGTGATCCGGGAGACCCACAATGAATGACATTGATTATCGCGGCATCATCCAGGACGGTCTGTGGCGCAACAACATCGTCTTTGGCCAGATGCTAGCGCTGTGTCCCTTGTTGGCGGTAACCACCACAGCTACCAATGGGCTCGGCATGGGACTGGCGTCTATGGTGGTGTTGCTGGCCTCGAATATGCTGGTGTCGAGCTGTCGTGGGGTGATCTCGCCGGAAGTCCGGATACCGATATTTGTGTTGCTGATCGCCGCATTGGTCACCTTAGTGGATTTGGCGATGAATGCCTGGCTGCATGAATTACACAAGGTGCTGGGTCTGTTCATTCCGCTGATTGTGACTAACTGCGCCATTCTCGGCCGCGCAGAATCCTTTGCCTCGCGCCAACCGGTGTTGGCCTCCACGGTGGATGGACTGATGATGGGCTTGGGATTCACTCTGGCATTGGTGTTACTCGGCGCCTGCCGGGAGATTTTGGGCAGCGCCACGCTATTTGCAGGAGCGCCTCTATTGTTAGGTGATCAATTTAATTTCCTCGAAATCACTTTGATTGAGGACTACAAAGGCGTGCTATTGCTCATGCTGCCACCCGGTGGTTTTCTGGTGCTGGGGTTTCTATTAGCGGGCAAACAGCTGCTGGATCAGCGACAACGCAAGCTGCCGGCCAAAACAACGGAATTACCGACTGACATTCAACCTCAACCCGCGGGCCAGTAGCGAGGTATTCATCGTGCAAGTCAGCGTCGCCTATGCAGAAGCCGGGCAACGGGCTTGGCTAAACGTCGATGTACCGGAGGACAGCACGGTTCAAGATGCTATAGAACGTTCGGGAATACTGGAACGGTTTCCGCACATTGATCTGAAACGGCAAAAAATCGGGGTTTACGGCAAATTCGTCAAGCTGAATGCACCGTTGAGCGAAGGCGATC
>JAAUQA010000040.1 GCA_012032855.1 Candidatus Competibacteraceae bacterium | reverse complement strand
ACGGCATTAGGCTTGCCTTGGTTGCAAGTTGCCGGAGTAGAAGCGGACGATGTCATCGGCACCTTAGCGGTGAAAGCAGCCGAGCAGGAGTTGCAGGTTATTATTGCCAGCGGCGACAAAGATTTGGCGCAATTGGTCAATGCCCAGGTCACGCTGTTAGACAGCATGAAAAATCAAACCCTGGATAGCACCGGGGTGGAGCAGAAATTCGGCGTACCGCCGCATTTAATCGCCGATTATCTGGCGTTAGTGGGGGACAGTTCAGACAATATTCCCGGCGTGGCGGGGGTCGGTCCGAAGACTGCTGCCAACTGGCTGCGAGAGCATGGTTCACTGGATGCGGTTATCGCCCATGCCGCCCAGATCAAGGGCAAGGTCGGCGATAATCTGCGCGCCGCCTTGGCGCAATTACCGCTGTCCCGGCAACTCAGCGCCCTGCGCTGCGATGTTGAATTAGAAACAGACGTTACTCAATTACACCGATCCCCTCCCGACACGGATGCGTTGCAAGAACTGTATCGGCGTTATGAATTCAAGAACCTGCTCAAATCCGTTCATCACACTGCGGAACCAGCAGCTCCCGCAGTCGATCAAGCCGATCCACCTGCGGATACGATCCAACCCCAGTATCAAATCATCATGGAGCAGGCTGAGTGGGATAGCTGGCTGGAACGATTGCGGCAAGCCGATTTGTTTGCTTTCGATACCGAAACCACCAGCCTCGACTATATGCAAGCGCAAGTCGTCGGCGTCTCAGTCGCTGTTGAGCCTTATGAAGCCGCTTATGTTCCTTTGGCTCACGATTATCCCGGCGCGCCCGATCAATTGAATCGAGATACGGTATTAGAGCAGCTTCGCACGCTGCTGGAAGACCCGCAGAAAGCCAAGCTGGGACAGAATCTCAAATATGATCGGCAAGTGTTGGCCAATCACGGCATCGACCTGGTCGGGATCAGGCACGACACAATGCTGCAGTCCTATGTGCTGAACTCGACCGCCAGCCGCCACGACATGGATTCGTTGGCCCAACAGTATCTCGGCGTCCAGACCATTCATTACGAGGATGTCGCCGGTAAAGGGGCAAAACAACTCAGTTTCAATGAAGTGCCGTTGGAACAGGCCGGTCCTTATGCGGCTGAAGATGCCGACATCACGCTGCGTTTACACCACGCGCTATGGCCGCAACTGACCCGACAAACGAAGCTACAACAGCTTTATGAACAGATCGAAATACCGGCTGATTCCGGTATTGGCCCGCATGGAGCGATTGGGGGTATGCGTAGATGTCGCGTTGCTCCGTCAACAAGGCCAGGAAATCACCCAGCGACTGTTCGAATTAGAGCGGGAAGCGCACGACTTGGCGGGTGAACCGTTTAATCTGGGTTCGCCCAAGCAATTACAACGCATTTTGTTCGATAAACAGGGGTTGCCGGTCAACAAAAAGACTCCCAAAGGTCAGCCGTCCACGGACGAAGACGTGTTACAGGAACTGGCGTTGGATTACCCGTTGCCGAAAATCATCTTGGAACACCGCAGCCTGAGCAAGTTGAAATCGACCTATATCGATAAATTGCCGCAAGAGATCAATGCCCAAACCGGTCGGGTGCATACCTCGTATCATCAAGCGGTGGCCAGCACCGGCCGCTTGGCCTCGTCTAATCCGAATCTGCAAAACATCCCCATCCGCACCGCTGAGGGGCGACGAATTCGCCAAGCGTTTATCGCGCCGCCGGGGTATCGGATTTTGGCGGCGGATTATTCTCAGATCGAGCTGCGCATCATGGCGCACTTGTCCGAGGATGAACGGTTATTGCAGGCATTTGCGCAAGGCGAGGACGTGCACCGGGCAACCGCTGCGGAAGTCTTCGGCGTGCCCTTGGAAGAGGTCGAGAAAGACCAACGGCGCACCGCGAAAACCATCAATTTCGGGCTGATTTACGGCATGTCTGCCTTCGGTCTGGCGCGGCAATTAGGTATTGAACGCGGCGCGGCGCAATCTTATGTAGAGCGCTATTTTGCCCGGTATACCGGCGTTAAAACGTATATGGACACTATCCGTGAGCAAGCAGCAAAGGAGGGCTATGTCGAAACATTGTACGGACGGCGCTTGTATCTGCCGGAAATCCATTCGCGTAACCGGCAACGCCGTCAGCGGCGGAACGCACGGCGATCAACGCTCCCATGCAAGGTACAGCAGCGGATATCATCAAGCGTGCAATGGTGGCTATGGACGTTTGGTTAGCCGATCGCGCCGATATTCGCATGATCATGCAGGTGCATGACGAGTTGGTGTTCGAAGTAGCAGAGGATGCCGTCGAATTGGCGCGTGAAAAGATTAGAACTGTTATGACAGAAGCCGCAGAGTTGCAGATTCCTGTGGAAGTGGATATCGGGATTGGTGATGATTGGGACGAAGCGCATTGAGGAATTGATGATGGTGATATTTGCTTTTTTTAAATATGGTATTTGATCACTTCGAGTTGACCCCTTTATTTCTTTATCCTTTTATCTAGCTATGCCGAGGAGAGAACAGTATGGATAAATTGATCGTTCCCGTATATTTGAATCAAAGACTGGTATTTGACTTACTCGCCATGTTGCAAGGTGGTATCAGTACCGTTACGGCAGTGACTAAGACTGAGACCACTAATTCCTCTGCTCAAGAAAAAGCCGGGGCAACGTTTGGATTAAGTCAAGCATTTTCAACCCTCCTAAAAATTGATCTTTCGGGCGAGAAATCAAAATCTACTGGTACAAGCGGTGAAAACAAACTATCTGAAGAGCGAGTCCATACACCAGCATCTCTATTTTACCAACTCCGGAATATTCTTCTTGAGAAAAAACTCCTTAAGATATTGTCGATAGATGTGCCACCAGAGCCAGGTGACATTGTTGAGTTCGAGGCATCGTTAAAACGAAACCCGATTGTCGAAACAATTGATAGCCTGTCGGAAATGATGAATATAGCGATGGTGTTCGATGATAAAGGAACTCAACAAAAAGGAGCAAAGCGGGCTTCAGAATATCAAAAAAAACAGGCTCTTCTGGTATTCCCGTGGTAAACGCTTATTGAGCACAACATATTGGTGTTTATAAATTCTTGACGCCACAAAATGTGGGATACACCACGGGAGATCTAGTAGAACCAGTTTTTCCAAAACTTCTGAGCCGGCCAAGAATTCATCACAAGAGTTCTTTTGAGCCGTACCAAAGACGAGATCACCGTTTTCAGCAAAAACAAACGTGCAAATGGCATTTTAGGACCTTACCACCTATCAATTTCTCATAATGTCCCAAAAGGGCGTCAAAGGGTTCTTCATGGAGTCTCCTCTTAAGAAAAAATTCATGAGAACGCCTTCAATGCCACCACGTCCCTTGGCCATCCGAAATAGCCGGAAAAATTTTTAGGATAGGGCTTAATAGATTAAGTTTATTGATATTTCCTCAACGAACTAAATTGCTGCCGATTATCTGGGCCTTTAGACTTGGTAATCAAAATCCATCAGGAGAACCAAAATGATAGAAATCCCATTTGAAGGTGGATGTCGCTGTCAAGCCATTCGATACCGGTGCTCTGCCGCGCCATTTGTCGCCTATACGTGTCACTGCCTTGAGTGTCAAAGAATTACCTCAAGCGCTTTTGCCACTTGTATCCACGTTCCAGTCGAATCTTTTGCGGTTATCACCGGTTCTCCAAACGCGAATGAACGGATCTCAGATTCTGGAAACCGACTAACGACCAGTTTCTGTGGTGCTTGCGGATCTGCACTGTTTGTAGACAACAGCGCTCGCACTCGAATGCGCACCGTCATGGTCGGCACAATTGACCGCGCGCAGGATATCGAGGTATCTGCGCATATTTGGACGTCACGACGACTGCCCTGGTCATGCTGCCCGCGGATCATCGGATTTTCGAGAAAGGGGGTGACTGGCGACCGGATTATGCACATGACCCAACTCGACTTGAGGGCTAAATTGGCTTTCTTCACTCCCAGTCGGCCAAATCCGCTCGTACGATCCGCAACCGTCGCATGATTGCTTCGCGTTTTATATTGAAACCGACCATGCCGACCGTAATCGCAACGCCCAGGCCGATCAAAATCAACGCCCGCGATAAACCCTGTTCGGGGTAGTAACGCAGCAATTGACCGGTCACGTTTAGTACCAAAAATGCCACCCCAGCATACAGAAACGCCCGAATCCGCAACGCGATACCCAGGGCGATGCCGAGTAAATTCAGAGCCAGTGCCAGCACGAAGACCATCAGTCCGGTATGTGCTTGGAACACATCCGCTAGCACGCTGGCATATAAGACGCTCATCGTTGCCAAACGCGCCCCGTTCAACACCGCAGGCCGCAATTCCTGTCGATGCCAATGCAACAAGGCCAACACTGTCACAGAGGCGGGAATCACGTAAAACTGCCACAACCCCGAATCCTTCGCCCAGTGCGGCGCCCACAGGTAAATTCCGGCGTTCAGGGCGAGCACTCCAAGATAGATAGGTAATGGACGATGCAGGGTGCTACTCAGCGCGATATACAAGACGGCGACTGCCAATAGAATCCCGCTGATCGAAACCCGCTCGTCCGCACCCATAGCAAACAATGCCGCCCCATGCCCTGCCAAATGGTTTGCAGCGGCGGCAATATGAACAAAGCCAACAGCGGAAGAACTAAAAGCAACTCGGTACAGCGGTACCGAACCCGTGAGCCGTTGCAGCATGAAAACGCCATAGCCCACTGCGATCAGCACACCGCTTTCCAGCACCGTAAAAGGTGTCACACCCAGAGTGACCAAGCGCACATAACCCGCTAACGCCAATCCCAGCAATGCACTGGCATAAACCCACTCGGCGCGGTTGGATGGCTGCCAAGCCAGCCTCACTGTCATGGCTAACAACAACACCCAACTAACGATGGACGCCCAAGCGTCCAGAGTCGAGCCGAACAACCACGGCAAGGAGGCTGTCGAATGCAACACCAAATGCCCATATATTTGCAACGCGTGGGCCGCAAGCATCAGCAAAGGTAAAATGAGTAAGGCGGAGATGGCTTCTGAGAGAACTTGTTGGAGTTGCTCTACCCGCTGTTGTTGAACTGAATGTGCCGCTTGCTTTGTTAACCAACGCTCAAATTTGCCGTGAAGCAGTGTCAAGCCCCAAACCATGAGCATCGTCTGTAAGGCATACCACGGCATTAATAATGGCCAATCCGTGAGCGGTAACACAGCCGGCCACAGGGCGTAACCGCAGGCTAATAACAACCCCAGGGATAAAGTCAGCCAACTGCGCTGTTCCCACCACCAACCTTGCGCGGCTGTTACCACCGCCAAAACCCCCAATGTCGCCGTCCGTTCTCCCCAACCGACTCCAGGTAAAGTCAGCAATAACACGCCGGTCAGCAATGGCATGATGAACAGCCAATTGTTCAGCGCACGTGTCAGGGTTTCCTGATCCGTCAAGCGGTAGCGCCAGATCAACAGCAACGTTCCACTCCAAAGGGCACTCACCGGCGGCAGTAATGCTGCAGATCCCATGAGAGCTAGCACACCGGCTGCCAGAAGAGCATAGAGACCCAGGACGAATGCCTGTGCTTGAAACCAACTGGGTTGCACCCACAGCGCATGGCCGAGTGACGCAACCAGGGCAGCCGCTCCCCAAAGCGGGACCGGAAAAGAGGTCGCCGAACTTAGATTGCCATAGGCCCATAACCCCTCCAGCATCAGCAGTTGCGCCAGCGGTATCAGCAATAAAGCGAAGGGTAGCCAAGCTAACGGGATTACCAGATCATCCCGTTGCCACGCCAATCGAGTAGCAATGGCCGTACCATAGTGTCGCCAAAACGGCACGATCAGGAACAACAGATTCAACCAGATCAGCGTCGTTAGTTGCCAGCCGATGCCGAACAGCACCTCCGCTTCTCCTGCCATAAGCGCTGACCAGGGCTCGCCAACCGTCAAACCGGCGACCGCTAGAGCAGCGATCGCTGACCAGGGGAACACGGCCCAAGCGCTATCGCGAATCATCAATAACAGATACAGCGACAACCCCATCATGAATAAGACGGCAGTGGGTAACGTCAAACCGGTGAGAGTACCGAATAGCACAACCAATAGGCCCAACCAGGGCAGGGTGCTTCAGCCAGCGCCCAGAACGGCCAGCGCGTGTTAAAGCGAGCGATCAGCGTGTTGCCGACAAACCAAAAGGCATAGCCCCAAACAATGGCAATCAATAACCCGTATGGGCTGATCGGTCCGACGCGTAAAGTTGCCAGACTGTAGAGCAAAGCCGTCAACAGCGAAGCGACCCCAATGCTACGCCAAAAAGGAGCAGTCTCCAGCGGTTTCAAGAGTGGCAACAACCCTAGGCTAAGCACCGCCAATAGGCCGGGCAAACGCGAATCGCCTTGCAGGAAACTCAACACAGCCGCCAACAGCGCAATACCGTAGGCCAGTCCCGCAACCACATATAAGGCTTGGCGAAGCGCATCCCACCGTTCGCTTCGATAATCCAAATAATTCGCTGACGTTGCTTCGGTAAAGGCCAATACCGACAATACCAAGCCGCTGTAAGCTGGCCAAGGTGTAACAAACCAGCTGCTTGCCAACCCGTAAACAGCCCAGGTAACGAGGAAGACGCCCAATACACTCCAGTACAGCCGACCGAATGTCGACAATAACAGTGCGGCACCCGCTATCAGCAGCGTCAGACTGTCAATCCAGCTAACAGGCACGAAACCGAGCAATGGATACATCAAGAACGGCACATCAATTGCGGCCAGTAGAGCCAACACTACAGAAACTGTCCGCAATGGTTGACAGTAGAGGTTGAAACGCCCGGTAATGACCGTTGGTCGCTGCTCCAACATCAGTGCGATGCCGACCATAACTAAACTCAACAGCGCATTGGCAGATGCTTGCCCGATCCCCACCCAGATTGGAGTATCTCGCCAGAAATCCAGCAACCACACTGCTATCGTCAGCGTGGCCAGAACCGCATAACTTTGGGCACTGAGACGGTAATGCCAGGCACCCAATCCAAAAAATAAGCCGCTGACAACCAATGCCATGAGCGGTGCTGCACTGGGTCCCTGGTCAATACCCACTAGCAAAGAGAACGGCACAGCGAAGCCGGCGATGAGCGACGTGCACAACAACAAACTCTGTTCCACGGTATGGCGGTTCGTTTTGCTATCCGTAACGAAGTACAACGCTCTTGCCAAGCGAGAAGTCAACGGTTGATTAAGCAAGCGAACGCCTAATAGCCACGACAGCAAGGCGTAGAGAGCCGCCGCCACACTGAATAGCGCTGGCGTTACGTTCATTCCCCCCAAAAAACCGAGTATCGATCCCAAACCCAGCAACAGCGGAGGGTAAACGATCCAGATCAGTGACTGGAAATAACCGAACACCAAAACAGTGGCCAAAGCACCCGCTGCAGCGCTCCAGGGCCAAGCTGGAGTTAAACCCTGATTGAATAGATAAACTGTCAACTGACCGAAACCGATCAACCAAAGCAGGATCAACACTTGCGCCAACGGCTGACGGACTACCGAGACGGGGTGTAGCGGTTGCGGGGTGAAAAACCGGCTTATCCAGTCCGTTGGGACATCTTTATCCTCGTCATCCTCTGGACCGACGATCTCTTCTGCACTGGGCCGTTCCAAAGGAAAGCGGTGCTGCAACCACCATAACAATGCCCATAATGGCAACACCAGTAAAAACTGGCTTAAACCAACCCCGGAACTCGGCAGATATTCAGCTTTGAATAACGCCCCCGCCGCACCCCAGCACAACAGCAGACCGTAAAACAATAACTGCCGACGCAGCTGCAGACTTTGCCAGAGCAACACCCCGCCCAGAATCGCCAGCAACAGCATCAAAGCGGATAGATCATGGGACGACAGCCAACTGCTCGCTAAGCCGATTCCCAGCGCCAGCAACACATTAAGCAGAGCGCTCAGCAGAAAACCGGCGCCCGTTGAGGAAACCGCCGAAGGCCACTCAAACCGCGCCAGGTCCATAGCATCGCTAGACCAGCACAACCGAATGCCCACTGCCATTCGCGGCTCAGCAATGTGGTGGATGGAGAATAAAGTACAGCGACCGTAGCCAACAGCGTGACCATATACCACACGGCCGTTTCCGTGCGAGCGGACAGAGCGAGTGGAATCAGCGTTTGTCGGGTTAAAAAATACAAGCCAGCGCTGGCGATCAACGCTGTAGACATTCCCGGCAGGCCCGGTTCTGCCCAATACAAACTCCAGCCAGCCAGTCCAGCCAAGAGCAGGCTAAATACGCCAAAGCATTGCTGCGCTAGATTGCGGGAACGAGGTTGGGCCCAACGGATTACTCCCAGCAACCCGATCAGCCCCGGAAGGCTCGCCAGAAAATAGAGTTCGTAGACTAGTGGTTTCAGTACCAACAAGCCGTAGGCACCGCTTATACAAGCCAGCATCAAATAAAGCGGTGGCCAGGTTAGATAGCGCCACGTCACCCAACCGTAAAGCCCGGCTCCTAACCCCAGAGTGATGATGCCGGGGACCGTGCCTTGTATACCCACTGCGATAGCCAGCGCCGACAGCCCGTATAAACCGAAAGTGAAGCGGGACAGAGCAGGATACTTATTGACCCAGTCCTTGAACGCGGCATCGACCTGGAACAGCAAGCCGCTGAGAATCATCAAGAATGGGCCGAAATATCCATCCGGCAGCCTGCCCGGATAGGCCCAGGTTAGATGAATGAATGACACCGCTGCGGTATAAACCAACAAGCCGCCGGCATAGTAGGCGGTGCGGCGTTGATCGATGAACCAGTTGCGCACCCAGTGGCGGGTGAATGCGAATAGTCCGTAGCCCATCAGCGCCAATAAAACGCCATGTAAAGCTGCCAACCAAAGCCAATGTGGCGCACTCGGCAGGGCGGGAACAGCCAGTTGCACTGCCGCCATCGCCACCACCAGACGCGGATGTAAACCCCGCAACGAGCGATCCATGAGGGTGCTGGCCAAGCTCACGGCCCAATACAATCCCGCCAGCGCCACACCGGTCAATCCTATGCTCACAGTCAGCAACGCGCCTTCGGCCGAAGCAATCAATCGCGCGGCAACTGCCACATTCAATGGCACTAACAACATGCTAATGCTTAACAGCACGCCGCTGGCTGTACTGAGCTCCGGCCTTTTTGAGCGCAACTGATAGCCGGCCCAGAGCAGAAAGCCGCTATAACCCATCAGACTGGCGAATACGACTAGAGCGAATAGGAAACCGGAGGTATTCCGCACCAGGAATACTGTGCCGGCAATCAAACAAAAACCGCCGATAAACCAGCCGATGTTCTGGACCAGAAACGGCACCGCCAGTTTCGGCCAGCCGGATATGCGTTCTAATAGCCGTTCGAAGGCGCTCGGTTCGGCAGGTGACCAATCCGTTTCAAGCGACTCGGGTTCAGGCTGTTTGGTGACGAATGCGGGAGCAGATTGTGAAATGACAGGCGGTTTTGGTACAGAAGGGGGTGGAGGTAATTCGATCGGATGCGTGGTCAGCTTGGCGGGCGGAATCGATATGGATGGCTGTTGTGCTTCGGGCTCGGATTCTTGTCTGGTAGCGGTTTGCCAAGGTGGTGGACCGGGCGGCTGGGCAGCCAAGTCGGCAAAGTGGTTCCACGCATCCCTGCGTCGTTCGCGCCAATCGTCACTATCCGGGGACAGCTGTATACCCGCCAGATAGCGGCTCCACAGCGTATCCAATTGCTCGGTCAAGGTTGCATATTGGGCTGCGGTCAGCGTTTCGGCTCGCGCTTGGCGACGCAGTTCCAAATGCAGCAGAATGAAGTTTTCCAGAACGACCGTCGAATAGCGATTACCGGCTGCGATATGCATAGCCGGAACCGGAGTCGGTTTTTGATATGCAATCGGCTGAGGAGATCCCTCTGCGCGGAACTGCTTGAGTTTATTACGAGTAATAAGCAGAGCGATGAGCAGGATGATCGGTGAAATCAGCCAAACGAATGCCACCAGCCCTAAAAACACCCACAGTTCCATAGCTGCCTCGATCGGAAAACCCGGTTAGTCTTGCGTTACCCGACAACGCAGAACCGCGCCGGGGTGCGGAAAGCGCTAGTCGGGTTTGCCTAATTCCTTCTTGAGGGCAGCCAGATCGGCCTCAACTTCGCTGTCCACCTCCATCCGCAGAAATTCCCGCTCCAGCTCGCTGTGCCCCTCATCCAGTTCCTCGCGGGCTTCCAAGCGAGCTTCCATTTCGTCGATTCTATCCTCCATACGGTTGAAAGACGCTTCCGTATCGAGACCCGTTTTCATATGATCACGAATCTGGCCCATCTGATCGCGCGCCTGTGCGGCCCGTTTTCTAGCTACCAAACTGCCTTTCTTCAACCGGGCTTCTTCCAGTTTTCCTTCCAAGGCGCGCAGCTGAGTTTCAGACGCTCGCTGGTGCGTTTAGCGGATTGCCAGGACTGATCAAGATTATTGACGAGACTATCGTGCTCCTTTTTACGTGCCAACGCTTCTCGGGCCAGGGACTCGTTACCTGCTTCCAGCGCCTGGCGAGCACGCTTGTGCCACTCATCGGCTTGACGACGCTGGCTATCCAATTCCTTACCCAACTGCTTTTCGCTGGCCAAGGCATCGATCACACTCTCTTTGGCGCTGCTAATATTTTCTTCCATTTCGCGGATGAGTTGTTTGATCATCCGCTCCGGGTCTTCCACTCGATCTACTAGGTCGTTGAGGTTGGCAGTAATCACATCGCTGATACGTTTAAATAAGTTAGGCATGGGATACCATCCGAAAGGGATGGGAACTAATACAGTTGCAAGGGAAATTATAGTGGGGAATATTTGTTCAAGGGGATCACAGCCTGTAGGATGCGCTGAAGCAGTGGAGCGCATCTTTCGCGTTTTGCCCTCTCGACCGATGCGCTTCGCGAGCTCAGCTCATCCTTAGGGCTGTTATCTCGGCACTTCGCGCAGCGGCAGAGCCCCTGGCGGATTTACTTGCATTGGACGCAGTTCAATAGGTATTGGATCAGGAGTTCGCCAATTCTTTTTTAATTGGCGCTTCACCAAGAAGTCCAGTGCAAAGCTTGATGAGTTCCCCTTCTGCGTCGCAGAGACGTAACGCCTGCTTGGATCAAACTCAACGTCTTGGGTTGCGGCCCGCAGTTTTTATGTTGTCAAGAGAGCTTGCTTAACTGCGTGAGGTATGACAGGTTAGATCGGAAATGTAACTTGAGAATCAAGTTTAGCATCGCCAGACAAGGGGTAAAGGCATGGAAATGGTGGGCCGTGTTGGATTCGAACCAACGACCAGCGGATTAAAAGTCCGATGCTCTACCAACTGAGCTAACGGCCCCCAGGAAGCAGGCAATTATATATCAACAAGGCGAAATCGCAACCCACGCGTTGCTGTGATTTTGTCAAAGCGCTTCAAGTCGGCGCGCAGCACGGGGCAACAAGCGCAAATCAACCAACCCACTCAGCAGCGCATCCCATAGGCTAGCATCTTCATATAGCATCTTGTAATACTGCACTTTCATTGCCGTAGCGCTGCCCAGAATCATCGCTCCCAAGGTCAGAATCGGTCCCAAGGCCAGCGTGGATACGCCCGAAATGCCTTGTCCTATGGTGCAACCCTTTGCCAACACACCGCCGACGCCCATTAAAAGCGCACCGCTGAGATGACGCAGAAAATCAGCCCAGGATGAAAACCACTCCCAGCGAAACTGCTTGCTGATCACGGAATGAAGCAAAGCGCCGACTGTGACACCCATGACTGCAACAACCCCAAAAGTCAGCAACAACGGATTATCGGGTTGCCCCAGATAGATCAGCAGTTCGCCCAACGGATCGACAAAGGAATAGGACTGCGTGACCCCATTGGCATCATTCGATCCTTGAACTTGAACAGACCACTCTCGCCCCCAGGGACCACCGGTAGAGTCCAGCCTCCCGCTACCACCAACCCTAGCACCGATCCACTCATCACGGCGTCGGAATGATGGCGAAACTCCCTTGAACGCAGAATCACGATCAGCATGACGACCGCCAACAGTAATCCTATTACTAACCGGCAAGTCTCCGGGTTCGCAGCTACACCGGCAGCAAACAAACTGCCTAAATCCTGCCCCGCAATGCCATAGCGGTTCAATTCAATGGCCAAGGAATGTAGCCACTGCACGAACCCAGATAACGGCGTTTCATTCAAGCCATAGACGCATAGCCCGAGCACGATCACGACGCACAGCGCTTTGCCGCTGCCTTCCCCCAGCCTAACCAGATTCCGCGAGATGCAACCGCTTGCCAGGGTCATGCCGACGCCAAACAGTATCCCGCCGAGTAACTGCGACAACCAAGCGAACTGAGCGCTGCGGTAGGGTGGATGGGTTTCGGTGAAATCGACGACGCCCAACCCCTCCATGATCACCACGCCGAGTAAGGCGATGGCGATGGCCAGTAACCAGGCGCGCAACCGCTGGGTCGCGCCCATATTCACCCAATCGGAAACCGCCCCCATAGTACAAAAATGGGTTCTGTGCATCACGGCGCCCAACAGTACCGCAAGCACAAAACCCATTCCGAGCACGCCTAAGCTTAGGCTGGCTTCCACATCGTTAGGGACTATGCAAAAGGCTGATACAAGGGTTTGC
>JAAUQA010000039.1 GCA_012032855.1 Candidatus Competibacteraceae bacterium | reverse complement strand
GTCTTCCATTGACCTAGAGCTGACCAACCTAGGTGGCTGACATCAGGAGCTGACATCAGCAGCTGATATTATAGTGGTAATACCAGCATACCGCCCAAAGAATTATATTTTCTCGGAGGTGGCGCCATTGCAAATCGTTCATGCCTAGCCTCAGTAGGCTCAAAACCCCATGACATCAGTATGCCTGGTTTTGCAACAGCACCGGCGTGTTTGGCAAGTTAAGGCGAAGGCGGTTGTTCTTCCTCAATCCGCTGCTGAAAAATCACTGTGCCCAGCGGCGGCATGGTGACGAACAACGAATGCGGCTGACCCAGCCACGGCATTGGTTCGGTCTGCACGCCGCCGCCATTGCCCACATTACTGCCGCCGTAAATTTCGGCGTCGGTGTTCAGTAATTCCGTATAAAAACCGGCGTTTGGTACGCCGATCCGATACCCGGAACGCACGTTCGGCGTCAAATTGCACGCCACTACTACCGGCGTGGCATCTTCGCCGCCCAGACGCAAAAACGAAAACACCGAGTTTTCCGAATCATCGGCCTGAATCCACAGAAAGCCCTCGGACTCACAGTCGCGTTCATGCAATGCCGGCAAATTCAGATACAGCCGATTCAAGTCGCGCACGAGCTGCTGCACGCCAGCATGCAAATGAGTATCGAGTAGTTGCCATTCCAGGCCAGCGTCGTGATTCCACTCCCGGCCCTGGGCGAATTCACAGCCCATGAACAACAGTTTTTTGCCGGGATGGGTCCACATGAACGCGTAGTAGGCCCGCAAATTGGCGAATTGCCGCCAGGCATCGCCGGGCATCCGGGCCAGGATCGAACCTTTGCCGTGCACAACTTCGTCGTGACTCAACGGCAAAAAGAAATTCTCGCTGAACGCATACACTAGGCTGAAGGTCAGCTCGTTGTGATGGTACCGTCGATACACCGGATCACGGCCGATATAGCGCAGGCTGTCATTCATCCAACCCATATTCCATTTGAAGCCGAAGCCCAGTCCGCCGAGATAAACCGGTAGGGTCACTGCCGGCCAGGCAGTGGATTCTTCAGCCACGCTCATCGCACCAGTTTGTTCCGTGTAGGTCAGCTCATTCATGCGCCGCAATAAATCGATCGCCTCCAGATTTTCCCGCCCACCGTATTTATTCGGTATCCATTCTCCCTCTTTGCGGCTGTAATCCAAATAAAGCATGGACGCTACTGCATCTACCCGCAGTCCGTCGATGTGATACCGTTCCAGCCAGAACAACGCATTACCCAAGATGAAATTGGCGACTTCGCGGCGACCGAAGTTGTAAATTAAGGTGTTCCAATCGCGATGAAAACCCTGCCGCGGGTCAGCGTGTTCGTATAAGGCGGTACCGTCAAACTGACCCAAGCCATGCTGATCGCTGGGAAAGTGCGCCGGCACCCAATCCAATAACACACCGATTCCGGCTTGATGGCAACAATCCACGAAATATTTGAAATCGGCGGGCGAGCCGAAACGGCTGGTCGGGGCATATAGACCAATCGGTTGATAGCCCCAAGAGCCGTCGAAAGGATGCTCGCTGATGGGCAGCAATTCGATATGGGTGAAGCCCATGTCCTGAACATAGGGAATCAACTGCTCGGCCAGTTCGCGATAAGTCAGAAAGCGGTTATCTTCCTCAACCACCCGTTTCCAGGAACCCAAATGCACCTCGTAGACCGAAATGGGCGCCCGCCGGTGACTACGCAGATGGCGGTTGTCCATCCATTCGCCATCCCCCCAGTCATAGTCGTTTTCTGCATAGACTAACGAGGCCGTTTTGGGCCGCAGTTCGGTCGCGAAGCTATAGGGGTCCATCTTAAGCGGCAGGCGCGTGCCGTTGGCGTCTTTGATTTCGAACTTATACTTTGCGCCGGGACCCGCGCCGGGAATAAAGATTTCCCAGATACCTACCCCGCTGCGCAGCCGCATGGGATGACGACGGCCATCCCAATCATTGAAATCACCGACCACAGCAACCCGTTTGGCATTGGGAGCCCACACCGCGAAGGTCGTGCCGCTGACGCCACCCAACTCGGTCAGATGCGCGCCGAGTTTTTCATAAGGTCGCAGATGAGTGCCTTCGCCTATCAAATGTACGTCAAGGTCGCCCAATACGGTCAAGAAACCATAAGGGTCATCCATGTCCCAGGTGTGGCCTCCCTGCGTCACCCGCAAACGATAGGCAAAACGTTGTTTATACTTGCCGCCCAATGCTCCGGCAAACAATCCATCGTCATGAACTTGCTCCAGCGCAGCGACCACTGCGCCGGAATCCCGGTGCAACACCTGCACTTGCTCGGCACCGGGCAGAAAAGCGCGTACTACTAACTCAGTGCTTGAACCGTCCTGATGCATACCTAACACCGCGAACGGATCGCCGTGCTCAGCTTTTATGATGGCGTCGATCACGCGCTTGGAAGGGCTGATATTCATGCTTTTACCGTTAGAAATCAGGCAATCACCCGGGTTGGGTCAACGTGCCCTTGGGGGGATTAGCCTGGTAATTGTTGAAGGAATCGAGCGTCGCTCGGAGGAGTAACGGGCAAATCTTACGTTAAATGCTCACAACTCATCTATTTCGACTACGGTCCAATCGCCTACGGCCGGCAAATCGTCATCAGTGCCGAAAGTCAGACATAGATCATCCTGATCGCTGCGGCAATCATCCCAAGCACCGTTACCGTTCAGATCGATAAACCACTGCCCACCCCGTTTGACGCCAACTTCGGCAGTACCGTCGCCGTTCCAATCCCCCACCACTGGTAGGTCATTCAATGCGCCAAATACGACACACAAATCATCCCGGCAACCGTCCCAAACGCCGTTGCCGTTGAGATCGATAAACCACTGACCACCGCGTTTGACGCCAATTTCTGGAACGCCGTCACCATTCCAGTCGCCTCCCGCCGGCAAATCGCCTGACGTCCCAAAGGTCAGACACAGATCCTCACGACAGGCGTCCTCGGCGCCGTTGCCATTGCCGTCCAATACCCAGCTACCGTCCGAGGGGCGGAAAATACCCGCTTGGTCAGCGGCAAAACTTGTTGGACCGATTAACACCGCTGCTCCGAAAAAACACACAACCCACGATTCAGCAAGGTAAGGGATGGCTTTGCAATGCTCACGTTGTTGCACATGGAATCCATCATCAGAGCTCTCTCATCAATTAACCTGCGGTATTACCGGCAACCCACCGCTCGCCGACGGGTAAGGCTTCTTTCTTCCAAAACGGTGCGCGGGATTTCAGCGCCTCCATGATAAACCGGCATGCCTCGAAAGCGGCCGCACCGATGGGCCGACCACACCGCTACCAGAACGATGGGATCATGAGGTCGCAACTTCCCCACACGGTGAACGATCAAGGTATCCAACAGAGGCCATTGCTGCTCAGCCTCCGTCACAATATGCTGCAAATGCCGTTCGGTCATGCCGGGGTAATGTTCCAAGGTCATATCGATTACCGTGCTGCCTTCGTTGTGATCCCGCATGGTACCGACAAAACTAGCCGTCGCCCCGTATTGCCCGCGCAATTCGGTCAGGCTTTCCTGATAATGCGCCAAGAGCGCGTAAGGATCGAACGGCGTCTCGCGAATCTCAATGGTCATCACCTCAACCTCCGGTTACCGGCGGAAAAAAAGCGACTTCATCGCCGTCCTTAACCGGTTGATGCAATTCCGCATATTCTTGATTGACCGCCGCCAAGGTATTGGGGGGTAACGGCGTTTCCGGCCATAATTGGGACCAGACTTGAGCAACGGTCTGCGCGGCGGCGACGGCTAGTTGATCCTGGTCGCGTCCCAGTTGATCGCGCAAGCTGGCAAAGTATTTAATTTGGATGGTCATGGCGGTGTTTTGAGTGGTTATAGTTCGCAAATGCTATGTCGACATTGTAGATCACAACAGTCAACCGGACCATGTATTATCGCAAGCGATCCAGCCGCAACCGATGACGCACATCGGTCAACCGATGCACCCCACCGAACACCGCACTGACTGCGCCGATAGACGTGCCGCCGGCAATCAGGAACATGATTAGCATCTGATATTTCACTGCTTCAACCGGTTCGACACCGGCTAAAATCTGCCCGGTCATCATGCCGGGTAGCGCAACTAGACCGGTTGCCGCCATTGAGTTGACGATCGGCATCAAGGCGCTGCGCAAGGCGCTGCGCACCACCGGCAAGGTCGCTTCCCAGCGGGTCGCGCCCAGCATCAGCTGGGCTTCCACGGCGGAACGTTCACGATTCAACCCGGTAGTCAGCGTATGCAAGCCCAAACTGATGCCGGTCATCGTGTTACCGAGAATCATCCCTAATAACGGTAACGCATAGCGGGGATCATACCAAGGATCAGGCCGCACCTGAGTAGTCAGCGCAAACACCGTCACCAAACTGGCCGCCAGCAACATGCAGCTCGTCCCCAGGCCGTAAGACCACAAGCCTTTAAGCCGCTGTTCCTGGCGAGCCATGATCTCTCTACCGGCGAACAGCACCATGCACAAAGCGGCTAAACCGGTCCAGAACGGCGACACCAGCGCGAACAGAGTTTTCAGTACCAGACCGACCAGCGTCAATTGCACTACCATACGCACTGTAGCGATCAACAAGGGCCTCTCCAGCCCGAGATGCAAGGCTAAAGATAAACCGGCGCTTAATAACACCAGCACAGAACCCAGCAGCAGATCGCTGTTGTCTAACGGAATGGTGGTCATAACGCCGCTTTCCGAAATTGACCGGCGTTGAGAAAAAGCCCCGTTTGGCCAGCCGCAATGCCTGCTGCGGATCATGAGTTACCCACAGCACACTGGTACCGCTTTGTTGGCGTTCGATTATCAACCGTTCGACGGCTGCGGTCGCCTCAGTATCTAAAGCAGCCGTTGGTTCATCCAACAACAGCACCTGCGGTTGAAGCATTAGAGCTCGTATCAAGGCAAGACGTTGTCTCTCCCCGGTCGATAGCCTCTGAATCGACCAATCGCACGCAGCCGCTGGTAAACCCAAGCTTTCTACCAACGAGATTGCTGGTTCCCAAGCGGGAAAATGTTCACCGACCGTTGCGCCCCACCAACCGGATTCAGCCGGCACATAAACCACTTGGCGCCGCCAAGCCGGTCCCGACCAGTTTTCCCGCGCCTGCCCGGCCAGGCTCACCTGGCCTTCATTCGGATCAAGATCGGCAAGGGCCCGGAGTAACAATGTTTTCCCCGAGCCCGACGGTCCTTGGATGACGACGCATTCGCCGTCACTGAGCTCGAAGGAAACGGGAGACAGGCCGGCACGGCATAATTCGCGAACGATCAGCATGAAATTATTGATAGACCGGCAATAGAAAACGTTGGCCCCGGTAAGATAATACCGCGCCGTCCGCAGTAATGAACTCCAATAGCGGGCCTTCGTTTAAGCGGTCGCCTTCCTGGTAACGCTTGGAATTGATCAGCACAAACCGTTTGCGGTCAGCCTCGCTGTAAACATGAATATCTAAATTCAGCTTGGGGACGGTTTGCCGAAATGCCATAGGTAACGCTTGCAAGGCTATTGCGGACTGGGTTGCAGGCAGTGCCAGGTTTTGCTCCGAAAAGGACAGGGCTGGAGGAAGCGTCGATGGCGGCACGATTGATGTTAGGTTGACTTCCGGAGTCGAGATCGGTTCCGGAGTGGATTGGATCGTCTGAGCGGGAACCGAGCTGGGCGTTGAAATTTCGGTTTGCACGCCGGCAGGCTGCCGCGCAGGCCCGTTTGTGGTAGCATCTTGGAGCGGTGGAGGAGCGGGGTCGGCAGGAGCACGGCTCCAGTGATCAGGCCATAATAAGACCGCCAACACCAGGCCATTTATCACTAATGCCAATCCCAATATGAATGGCCATAATCGTTGCCTAGTTTGGGGAGTCGGCATGGGCGCGGTCTGCAAATCAGGCACCCGCCCCAGATTTCGCTCCTGTTCCGCTTTACGCAAGGCTTCCAGAATATAAGACATATCACTGCACTTTAGTCGAGGCCGTCAATAACGGGGTATCGGGAGTCGGAGACAGCGTATTCAGTAACGCCATGGTGCGTTGCCCGACCAAGCCGTCCACTTCCAAATTATTGGCGCGCTGAAAATCGCGCACCTGTTCTTGCAAGATTGGATCAAATTCTGTGGACAGTGTGTCCGGTGCAAATGAGCGACCTTCCGCTAACGCCAGTTGCTGCCGTAACCAAACGACCGCATCGCCCCGGCTGCCGGGACCGATTAGTGTCGGCGCGATTTGCGGTCGCCATAGCAACAGATAATCACCGGTCCACAAAGGCGCCAAGGAATCCAGCGCAGTCTGCACAGCTTGCGCTCCGATCTGTACGGTTGCCGTATCAGTTGTCAACCCGCTCAATAGTAGTTGCCGCCCGCCACCTTGCGCATCGTTTAGCTGTAATAACGCGGGCCGATTGTAGCGTCGCAGTTCCGTCCAATCGCTCTCCCGTCCATCCAAGCAATACAGCCGGTTTGCTTTTATCGTTTCGCAATCCACTTGGCCGGTTACTGTCTGGATGCCCTCTCCCCACAGGTTCAGCAATTGTCGCAGTGGATTTTCCGTTACCGGAGCATTGGCTAACACCGTTTGTAATGCCGTCGAGGAAGTAATGCGAGGAATGCTGATCGGCTGTTCCTCTGTCTCCGCGGGTGGAGTGGTTGTGGCAACCACCGGTAAGACCGGTTCTTGAACGGTCGAATCGGCAGGCGATTCGGTGACTGCTGCAAGTGATTCGACGACAGCAGGCGATGCCGTGTCAGCTGGAGAACCTACAGTTAATGCGGAATACGACAAATACCCACTCACCGCAACCACAGTGATACCAGCGAGTCCGGTTGCCAATCTCAGTCCCGACAAACGCAATCCCCGCTTACTCTGCAATCCGGGCACACCCAACACTTCCCGTGCAGCTTTACGCAATACGGCGCTATCTATCCGTTGTCGGCTTGGCCGTAAGCGCCAAGCAGTGCATGGTTACACAACACATTGATCAACCGCGGCACGCCTTGGCTCAGCCGGTAAGCCTTTTTGAGTGCAGCGGGAGTAAATACATCGTCGCGTCCTCCAGCCACCCGCAAGCGATGCTGAATATAGGCCGTGGTTTGTCTGCGATTCAAGGGCATCAAGTGGTAGCGAGCGGTAATCCGCTGGGCCAATTGCCTCATATCCTGGCGTTCCAGCAAACGTTGTAATTCCGGTTGGCCAACTAAAATGATCCGCAACAGCTTGTGTCGATGCGTTTCCAGATTGGTGAGCAACCGGATTTGCTCTAGTACAGGCCGGTCTAAGCTTTGAGCCTCATCAATAATCAGAATGGTGCGGCGGCCTAGCGCATGGGTCTTTAATAAATGGGTGTTGAGGGCATCGTAAAGGGGTTTCAGGCTGGAGGTTGCACGAGGGTAATCGACATGCAACTCGTCACAGATCGTCGCCACCAACTCATGCACGGTCAAGCTGGGGTTCAGGCACAGGGCGACGTCTACATCTTCCAGCTGCTGCTCCAGCAAGGTCCGAATCAAGGTGGTTTTGCCGGTTCCCACCTCACCGGTCAGCTGCACGAAACCGCCGTTTTCGCCCGCACCGTACAGCAGATGCGCCAACGCTTCTTGGTGATGGGGGCTGAGATAGAGATAGCTGGGGTCCGGTGTGATCGCAAAAGGATTATCCCGGAGACCGAAATAAGCGGTATACATGCCCTACCCTGCCGTTGAAACCGATAAGATTATACTGGCTTATTCGACGCCTTAAGCACTTTCATCCCAGAGGAGTATTCATGCAACCCTACCAACGCCAATTTTTCGAGTTCGCCATCGCCCATAACGTACTGCGCTTCGGGATGTTTACCCTAAAATCGGGGCGGGTCAGCCCGTATTTTTTCAATGCCGGCTTATTCAATAGCGGTGGTTCATTGGCACAGTTGGGACGATATTACGCCGAGGCGATAGTCAACGCCGAAATTCCTTTCGATATGCTATTCGGGCCAGCCTATAAAGGCATTCCCTTGGTTGCCGCTACCGCTATCGCCCTAGCAGAGCATCATGGACGGGATTATCCCTGGGCGTTCAACCGCAAAGAGGCCAAGGATCACGGGGAAGGCGGCGTCATCGTAGGAACACCGTTACAAGGGCGCGTATTGATTATCGACGATGTGATCACTGCAGGCACCGCCATCGGCGAGGCGATGGCCCTGCTTGCCGCGCAGCAGGCGCAGGCAGCCGGAGTAATCATTGCGCTGGATCGTCAGGAACGCGGTCAAGGGCCGCTATCAGCAGTGCAAGAAGTGGAAAAACGCCATGCCATACCGGTTATCAGCATCGCCCACTTGGATGATCTGTTGACTTTCCTGGGGGAACAGCCGGATCTAAAGCAATCACTCGCGCCGCTGCAAGACTATCGTGAACGCTACGGGGTTTGAGGTAATCCTTAATTATTTCAGTAATCAATTTTAAAACTATCCCTCAGTCTCCTAGAGTTAAGAACAAGCCCAGTCCCCCAGCAGTATTTGTAATGACCTGCTTGGCCTGAATCTTGTAATTCTTTACATGATATCGGAAGCAACGCTTTCCGTCCGCCCTGCTTGGCATCTTGAGAAACTGCTGGGGATTCAGGCACTACGCGAAGATCAGTAATGATAATCCAGACAGGCGGAGTACTGCGGCGCGGGCCGATTTCCTCATCCTGCGGAGCTGTTCGAGTGCCTAAAGCAATCAAACTGTATGTCAAATGGGTGGATGCGGCCAGCTGGTGGGTCGGCCACTTGGCTATGTATCTCGTGTTCCTGCTGCTTGGGATTCTCGCCTACGCAACGGTAACGAAAGTGTTCTTTGTTCCCGCCAACTGGACTGTCGAAATGGCTCAGTTCGTGATGGTTGCGTATTATCTGCTCGGCGGCGCCTACTCATTGCAACATGATGAACACGTGCGCATGGATCTCCTCTATGGCCGATGGTCGATTCGCGGCAAGGCAACAGTCGATCTCGTCACTGATTTGGCCATGATTTTCTTCCTAGTGATGCTATTGGTAGGCGGAATAATCAGCACCCTCTACGCCTATGAATACGGCGAGCGGAATTATTCAGCTTGGCGTCCTTATATGCTGCCGATCAAGCTCATCATGTCCTTCGGCATCCTACTCGCCCTGCTGCAAGCGATTGCGATCTTCTTTAAAGATTGGGCGAAAGCCAGCGGTAGGGAAATATCATGAGTTACGAGTTCATCGCGTTGTTGATGTTCTCGTCGATGATGCTGCTGTTGTTGACCGGGCAGCGCGTCTTCGCGGTGATCGGCTTCGTCGGCGCGGCGGTTTCACTCATGCTCTGGGGTGACGGCGGCTATAACATGGCCTTCTCCGCGACGATGAAGTTGATGAAATGGTATCCGCTGTTGACGCTGCCGTTGTTCGTATTCATGGGCTATATGCTCGCGGAATCGCGCATCGCCGACGATCTATACCGTATGTTTCATGTTTGGATGGGGCCGGTGCGCGGTGGTCTCGCCATCGGAACCATCTTTATGATGGTGATTATCTCGGCCATCAATGGATTGAGTGTGGCGGGTATTGCGGTAGGAGCAACCATCGCTTTACCCGAACTGCTGCGGCGTTCCTACGATAAACGCATGGTTACCGGGGTCATACAGGCCGGGTCCAGTCTGGGCATTCTAGTGCCACCTAGCGTGGTTTTGGTACTGTATGGCATGATTGCGCGCCAGCCGGTCGGCAATTTGTGGATGGCGGGTGTATTTCCCGGCTTACTGATGGCTACCCTATTCATTCTCTACATCGCAGTGCGCTGTTGGTGGCAACCGGCGTTAGGTCCACCGCTGCCCAAGGAGGAGCGGGAACAGATCACCTGGGGAGAGAAATTTCGCCTCTTGAAGGCCGGGGTGGCACCGCTGATCATTTTCTTCGCCATGACCGGCTTATTCCTCAATGGCGTCACAAGTCTGGTGGAAAGTTCAGCGGTCGGCGCTGTTTCATCCATCATCGCCGCTGGGATAAGGGGTCGATTGACTCTCAAGGTGTTGCACGAAACGACCCGCAAAACGCTCGGTATCAGTTGCATGTTCATGTGGATTATCACCGCGGCGCTCTGTTTTGGTGCGGTATTCGACGGTTTGGGTGCAGTGAAGTCGATCGAAGCGCTGTTTCTCGGTGACCTCGGCCTTGAGGCATGGCAAGTGCTCGTGCTGATGCAGGCCACGTTTCTCATTCTGGGCATCTTTCTCGACGACACTGCGATGCTGGTCATCGTTGCGCCGCTGTTCATCCCGTTAGCCGGGGCACTGGGCTTCGATCTGGTGTGGTACGGCGTGATGTACACTATCACTTGTCAAATCGCCTATATGACGCCTCCATTCGGCTACAACCTGTTTTTGATGCGGGCTATGGCTCCGCCCGAAGTCACCTTGAGCGATATCTACCGCTCCATCATTCCCTTTGTCGGGATCATGTTGCTGACTTTGCTGATTATCGCAATCTTCCCGGAGATTGCGCTGTGGCTACCCAACACGGTTTATTCCAGGTGACCGGCAACCGGCCATCTTTACCCAAAGAAGGAGAGTGACTGATGCAAGCCAACCGACGTGATTTTCTCAAGAAAGCCGCCGTGACCACCGCGGGTGTAGCAGGTGCTGCAACAATCGCAGCACCGCCTTATGTCAAAGCCGAAACGCCGATCAAATGGCGGTTGCAAACCTATGCCGGAGCTGCGCTCGGACCGTATGTCACCAAACCTGCCGTCGATGCCTTCAACAAAGCTGCAAAAGGGCAAATGGAAATCGAAATTTACTACGCCGATCAGCTCGTGCCGACCGGTGAACTGTTCCGTTCGTTGCAGTCGGGTACCATTGATGCCGTGCATTCCGATGACGACTCGATGGCTGCGCCGGTGCCCGTGGCGGTGTTCGGCGGCTACTTCCCGTTTGCAACCAAAACCATTCTGGATGTCCCTGTGCTGTTTAACCAGTACGGGTTAGCGGACATCTGGCGCGACGCCTACAAAAAAGCCGGCGGGGTAGTGTGGCTATCCGCTGCCGGACAGGACCCGTGTCATTTCAACACCAAAAAGCTGGTTAAGAGTCTGGATGATCTCAAGGGGCTGCGGCTTTACACATTCCCGACAGCGGGACGGTTTCTGGCGCAATTCGGGGTGGTGCCTGTGTCTATTCCCTACGAGGATGTGCAGGTCGCAGTGCAAACCGGCGAACTTGATGGCATGGCCTGGTCAGGAATTACCGAGGATTACACGGTCGGCTGGGCCGATGTGACAGATTATTTTCTCACTAACCACATTTCGGGGGCATGGATCGGCTCCTGGTTCGTCAACGAGAAACGCTGGAGCGAACTACCGCAACATTTGAAAGACCTCTGGCTGACCTGCATTGAGGCCAGTCACACCTACCGCAATCAATGGTATTACGGCGGCGAGGCGAAGTTGCGTGCCACCGGTGATAAGCTGAAGGTGACGAGCATCCCGGCTGCACAGTGGGCCGAAGTTGAAAACGCCGCCTATAAATTCTGGGATGAAATCGCCAAAGAAAACGAAACCGCTGCTAAGATCATCAAGACTTTCAAGGACTACCATGAGATTCTGCGCAAAGCTGGTGGGGTCTATACCTGCTCCTGACGGATAACAGGGATCGATTAGCCCAAACCCAGCCGATAAAGAAGCCCCCTCCGGAATCCCCGGAGAGGGCTTTTAAAGCACTGTCGGTGTTACCGCTTATTTATTGCCTTCAAGCAATACCTTACGCACCACGTCGGTCATGGAGACCATACCGACCGGCTTGTCGTTTTCGGTAACGACTAGGCGGTGAATGCGCCGACCTGCCATCATGCTGACGGCAGCGGTCAATTTGATGCCGGCGTCACAGGTCGCGCATCCGGGGTCATGATTTCGCTGGCCTTGAGTTTGCGCGCATCTTCGGCACTGCGTCCCTGGCGGGCCAACACCATATCGGTTTGCGACACTACGCCGACTGCCCGGTCGCCATCCATCACCACGACGGCGTGAATGTCGTTATCGATCATGATTTTAGCCGTCGCTTCCAGGGTGGTGTCCAACGTACAGGAAATCAGCCCCGCATGCATCAAATCCTTGACCAGAGTGCCGTCATCCACTAATTGGAGATCGATATCGTCCATATGCTCAGAAATCATGTTGGACGACATCGCGCTGGGCGAAGATATTGGGAACGGATCGGGTGGCACGTTATCACCCCCTGCGGCTGAACTAATACTGGTGAGTTGCGGTGCACTACTGCTGATCCCCATGCCGAAATCCTTAGCATTGACCAGTACCGCCATGTTGCCATGCGGATGTTTGTTTTCGTACATCAATTGATGAAGATCGGGAATCTCGTCAAAGCCCACCACTTTGGACATACAAGGATCAACCTGACCCTTCAGCACTAACTTGTTAAAGTCGTCGGACTGTTCGCCGTTGGCGAAATGCGAGCCTTGTACCCGTTTTTGACGCATCCACAAATAACGCAGATCAACCGTGGCGTTGTAGCCCGTAGTACCAGCGCAGATGACTACCATGCCCCCGGTATCGCAGACGAACACCGAGGTTGGAATGGTGGTTTCGCCCGGATGTTCGAAGACAATGTTGGGGGCCCGCTTTTCACCCAAGATGTCCCA
>JAAUQA010000387.1 GCA_012032855.1 Candidatus Competibacteraceae bacterium | reverse complement strand
CCATGTTCAATGCTACCCAGATGGCGATCGGTAAGGTGCGTGGATCGCTGGCGATCAGCGTAATCGGAGTCTGCTCCATGATCGGCGCCATGGTGGGCATCATCGGCGCCGGCATCATGACTTCGGGCAGCATCGCGCTGCGACCGATGCTGGACCGTGGCTACAACAAGCGACTGGCGCTTGGTGTCATCATGGCCGGCGGTGCGCTGGGCATCCTGATCCCCCCAGCATTCCTATGATCATGTTTGCGGCATCGACTCAGAACTCGGTGGGCAGGATGTTTCTGGGGGCAATGATGCCGGCCCTGCTGACCGTCTTCCTGTTGATCCTCTATGTGGTCATCAGTTGTCGTCTGGACCCGACACGGGCGCCAATGGATTCGGAACAGGACCACACACCCCAGTTAACTCCCAGGGAAAAACTTCGGATCGCTCGGGACGGGTTTTTTTCCATCTTGCTGATTGTCGCCGTGCTCGGCAGCATCATCTCGGGAATCGCTACCCCGACCGAGTCGGGTGCGATCGGAGTGGTCGGTGCAATCTTACTGGCGATCCTGTTTAAGCGCTTCAAGCTGGATATGTTTCGGGCCGCCAACCTACAAACCGCGACCCTGGTCAGCGTAGCGATGTGGATCATCTTCGGCGCTTCGGTATTCAGCAATTTCCACTTATTGATGGGCGTACAGAGTATGGTTGCCGATTTCACGGGCGGTCTGAATTTGCCACCGATTGCGATCATCATCATGTTCCAGCTCATCATGCTGCTGCTGGGTTTCATCATTGATGAATTCATCATCGTGCTGATGTGCGCACCCCTGTTTACACCGATTGCCGTTTCCATGGGGTACGACCCGATCTGGTTCGGCGTCCTGATGATCATTAATATCCTGATTGCGGTGCAGACCCCCCCCTACGGCTTTGCCCTGTTTTATCTCAAGGGCATCGCCCCGGCGGAGGTCGGCATGGGAGAGATATACCGATCGGTCACTCCCTTCATCCTAATTAACCTGGTGGTATTGATCACCTGTATGATCTTTCCCCAGATTATCCTCTGGCTGCCCAATCTGGTAATGGGCGCACCCTGACGGAGAGCGGGAAGGCGCGTAGGATGGGTGGAAAACCCCATCCTACGCACAGGTTGCATACAAGAAGGCGGCTTTGTTTGCCCATTGGTGTGGAACTGTACTTAGAAGCCGGGAATTGCTGGCTAAGCCGTTAACTCCATTTCAGCATCCGGTAAGCCAACAGTCCCAAATATTCCCTAAGTGCACGAGTGGTACTGTCTAATGCTCCGGCGTCCGGTAACCAACGCAATGCCGTTTTTTGCGCCACTGGGACCACTTCAAAATCGGTCGGAGCGGGTTGTGCCTGAATACCCTGAGCGCGGAAAGTGGCCAGTGCTCGGGGCATGTGCAAGGCCGAGGTGACTAACAGGACCGAATGCCATCCTTTCGTTTGCAATAGAGGCTTGCTGTAAAGCGCGTTCTGATAGGTATTCATGCTGGCTGTTTCCAGTAAGACGACTTGCTCCGGTACGCCTAAGTCAGCTAGAAACTGAACGATGGCAGGCGCTTCAGGTTGACCCGAACCAAACCAGGGTAGGCCACCGCCTGTGGCAAGGATTTGATCAGCCTTACCTGCTTTATAAAGCTGTGCGCCATACCAAATACGATCCGCTCCCGGGCCTAAATCGAAGGTTAACCGATGCGGGGGAGCGGCGGCTTGCATACCGCCCCCTAGTATCACAATAGCATCGGCGTTGGGTAAATCGGCAATAGCAACCGGTGGATAAAGCCGCTCCAGCGGCGCCCGCAGAAAATCCGAGAAAGCGGGCATGGCGCATAGCCACAGCCAGCCCAACGACACAGTCAGGCAGAAACTGCCTAAACGTTGTCGCCGCAGCAAAAAAAACAGCCCGGCCACTAGGCCTAGTACCAGAGATTGCGTCAGTGGATACACCAGCTGCGCGTAGGATTTTTGTCAAGAAAACACTCATTGGGAGCGGCCGGCGCCGTTGTCTAACACTCTGATTAATGCAGTGGCATTAAAAGGCATGTCGGCATCATAATGGACAGCAACGTCTTTTTCTTCAGCCAGTAATTGTAAATGGGTGATGTCATGGTTGTCTTGGTCCCGCAGCAGCAATAACCCCGGAACTCTACGTAGCATCACGCGGCTGGCCTCTAAAACCCCCGGCTTGATGTAATTCACATTGGTTATCCCGTATTCGCGTTGGATTTTTGCCAGATAATCGAAGATACGGACACGGCGCGTCGCTTTACACAAGTCCGGTAAGGGTTGCGGCGAACAATCAGCCAATAACGCGTCTACAGTTTCTAAAAACCACTGGCTGCGATCATGAGAACGCAAATGTTCGTAAACCACGCAGCCGTGAAAATCGCCCGGTAAAATCTGTTCATTGAGTATCGACCGCGATACCAGCCCGGATACGGTGGCTCCCAAAATGCCCGAAGGAATCACGTAATCGTCATGGGTGGCGGCCACATCGGCAACGCCGCCTAAATCGGCGATGACATGCAGGGTGTCATCCAGCTGCGGGTTGTGCCTAGCATTCCACGCGGCAATGGACTTTTTCAACTCCTGCGTGATCACCCCCTTGGCCGTCCAACCGTCGATGAAAACCACTCCTTCCGCAGGGCGTTGCGCTTGGTGCAGGATATAAGCTAAAGCCCGTTCGTCGATACCGCGATCACGAATGATAGAGATCGAATAATGCCGGGAGTCGACAGCTAACCGCCGCAGCGCACGCTGCACTAACGCGCCGATGGGCGTGCCGGCACGAGCTAAGGAAACCAGCGTGACCGGTTCGGGACGCGAGCAGCGAATACGCTCAGCCAGATTCAGCACATCTTGGGCGAGCCGCGCTTTATACCGTTTCGTCAAGTGCGAGAATAAATCGCCGTATACCGGGCTGACGGGGCTTTCATGCGTGATCATCTCCGAGTAATGGCGTTGTCCGCTCTGAATCAGGCGTTCTTTCTCCGCAACCGGAATATGGGGCGGGTGGATAGGTTTAAGCAAGAACAAGCAATCTTCCGGAACATAGCTGCCGGAGATAGGCGTATTGAACGGCGGATTCACCCCCAAGACTCCTGGATTTGGCTGTTGCGAGGGGTAATGGCGTAATGACAGAGGCGCAGAAACGGCAGATCGGTAATGCTGTCTCCAAGGCCAAGGAATAGCGGTTCGGTGGCCTTTTCCGTGAAACGGCGCATGAGAAACGCCACCGCCCTTTCCTTACTGGCGAACGGTGGTAAAAGTGCCATGTTTTGCCCGTTGCGATGCACTTGAACATCCTCTCCTTGCCAGATTTCTTCAGCGTAGGCGGCGACTCGTTCCAGGTCCGACTCATCGCCTTTGATGGACACATAGACCGGTAAGTCATGGTCCTCAATAACCCGGCAACGTAATGCTAAGCCACTGCGCTCAATCCATTGCTGAATTTGCCGGGACGCTGCTTCCATCCGCTCTGCCCAGTCCCCATATCGGGCCTGACAGGCGCTTAACCAGTCGGTATCCGGTTGTCCCTCCGGGTTCAGGACCAGAGCGCCGTGGCTGGTAATACAGTAGCTGGTAAAACGCAAGTGCACTCGTTCCAGTGCGGTCGTATTGCGTCCTGTAACAGGAATGACCGTGCCTTGTTCGAACAAGGTCAACAACAGCTGCTGTGCAGCAGTGAAGTAGGACAACGTCTGCCCGTAACGATCCATGGCGGCAGCAATCAAATTGGCTTGTTCAGGACATTTACGCTCGGTTTGGAACAAACTATCGTCAAGATCGGTGAAGATATAAACCGCTCTTGGCAGGCGATTTGCCGGTTCGTTCATGATTCGACTGACCTATTGCAAAGTCCAGATGTGCGCATTCACCAGTTCCGGAAAACGATGGTTAGCGGCCATGTCCGGGTGCTCATAAGCCGCGATGACCTGCCGGTCGCGCGGCAGATTGTAAATGTAATTGACGATGCCTTCATTGTGCTCGTCGGTGAAAACCAATTTATGCCGAATGGCTTCTCCCTCCAAAATGGGCGAACGGGTAGTGGACTGGAACAGCACATCGTGACCTCGCTGTTCCAAATTTTCGGCGGTTAAAACGGCACAAAGGAAAATTCGCCGGTGCCGACC
>JAAUQA010000386.1 GCA_012032855.1 Candidatus Competibacteraceae bacterium | reverse complement strand
ATCTTGCCACCGAAGCCTACGCCACGGTGCGGGCAAGCTGTTTGGCGCCGAGCCTTGAGGGATTAGAGACGCCACTGGAGCCACTCAACGGCCTGACCGCAACCGAAGGTTACGGCACTGACAACCGCGCCGAGCGGTTTTCCTGGGTCATGATGGTGTTGTCCGGGCATGTGCTGGGTGGTAATCCGGAGGCTGTTCAATTATTGCGACAACAGCTGCATGATTGGGCGACGGCAGGGGCTTTGACACAAACCGAGCCGGTGCACGACGCCTATTTTGCGCTCAAGCGGGTGCTGTTGCCGACCATCATGGCCTATGCCACGGTACGTGCGGATTTGTCGGAAGAACAAAACCGCATTATCGCTGCTTGGCTGGACGATTTGGTTAGGCGGGTAGACCGGGTTTTCGATGGCACGGTCGATCACAACAATCATCGCTATCTGGCAGACAGCGTACTGATGGCGTGGGGAGCCCTGATTGGGGACGCCGAACTGTATCAGAAAGGCGTGGATCGCTTTAATACGGCGCTAAAACAAGCGCGGGCGGACGGCAGCTTACCGTTGGAAGCACGGCGCGGTGGGCGGTCCGCTTGGTATATGCGACAATCGCTGTCCAGCCTGGTTGCAATGGCGGAAATAGCGACCCAACAAGGCGATGAACTTTACCCTCAGGCAGTCGCAGGCGTCACACTGCAACATCTGGTCGGTTTTTCCTCAACAGCGTTGCGCTCCCACAATACAGCCGCCGCTATGCCGCCGAGAATCATATTCCCGGACCAACAGCCGATTATCTGCAACCCGATCTTGGTTTTCTGGAACAGCGCGGTCATGGCCGGCATTACATGGCATGGGCAGAGGCTTATCTGATTCGTAATGCGGGGAGTACGGCAGGACAACGTCTGCAGACCCTAATGGCGCGCTCTGCTTTCCCGCAACGACCGCTGCTGGATGACTTTATCGGCGGCAACGCTACCTGCTTTTGGGGCAAGCCATCATGAACTGTGCGATTCGATGTGGGTTGCTTGGTTTCCTGTTGTTGTGGGGTGGGTGGGTGCAGGCGGATGAAGCGCCCAGCTTGATGACTGTCGAAGCAGCTTTTGCTGCCGGTGAAACCGAGCGCGCCCGAGATTTGATTAAGCAGGCCTTGGCAGGCAGTGATGGCGAGTTGCAGTACGAACTCGGCCGTATGTTGGAACAAGGGGTACCGGTAAAAGCCGGCAATCCTCTAATCGTTCCCGATTTTCCCGCCGCCGTGCAATGTTTTGAACGCTCCTCTGTCCATCCTTCGGCAAAGCGGGTCCAGGCCCAAGTTGCGCTCGCCAAGTTGCTGCTCGACGGTGTTACCGGTCCTGCTCAAGATCATCAACAACGAATCATACGGTTGCTTGATACCGCTGCGAAGACCGGGTACGCAGAAGCGGCCTGGGTGTTGGGCGAGATAGTGCAACGCGGCACTTTCAGCGGGGCCGATCCGGACAGCGCAAAAACCCATTATCGCTCCGCCTTACAGGGAGGCCATCCGCAGGCCGCCTTAGCGCTGGCGCAGTTGACTCAAGCTGACAATACCCGAGAAGCCGATGACTACGCCAAACTAGGCCGCGCCATCTTGCTCAAGCGAGCGCTTGGCGGCGATCCCGACTCAGCACGGAAACTCGCCGATATTTACCGTAAAGGCGTGTTTGTAACTGTCGATATGGAGCAAGCCCGGCATTGGTACGAGCAAGCCGCAGCAGCAGGCGATAGGCACGTGTTGATCACGCTGGCCAAAGCCTATGACAACCGAGGTTGGTTACAGCCCGCGCCTGAACGAGTAACGGCATTCTATCGACGGGCGGCACAGGCCGGGTCGTTACAGGCCGCACTGGCGCTGAGTAATCGGTATGCTACCGGTGAAAAGTCGTCGGTTACCGCTGATGAGGCTGTGCTCTGGTTGGAACGCGCGGTTGCGGTGGGTTCGTTGCAAGCCATGCTGAAATTGGCTAATTGGTATGGTCAAGGTAACAAAGGCGTTGAGCAGGACAAGGATCGGGCCAAAAGAATTGCTTCAAGCCGCCGCTGGTGCGGTAGGAGATGATCCCGCCGCGCACGTGATCATTGGCCAAGCCTACCAAGAAGGGGTGTACGGCGACCCCGATCCGGTACAGGCTCTGGTACATTTCCGTCAGGCGGCGGAACTCGGCCATGACCACGGCATGTATCAGCTCGGTTTAGCGTATGCCGAAGGTCTCGGTGTTGATCCCGATCCTGTTGCGGCGTTTGGTTGGTTTCAAAAGGCAGCGCAGGCTGGCAGAAACAGTGCCATGTTGAAGCTGGCTGAAGCGTATCACCAGGGTTTAGGTGTCGCTGTCAATTCCCAAGCGGCTATCGCCTGGTATACCCGCGCCGCCCGTGAGGGTGGTAGTGTGAATGCGATGTTAGCCTTGGCGGAGTTATACCGTGATGACGACAGTCCCTACCGGGATCCGGGTGCAACGTTAGAGTGGCTCCGGCTGGCCGCCGAAGCAGGCTCGACCAGTGCGATGGTGGAGTTAGGGCGGATATATTCCGGCAGTGAATTCGTGGAGCAGGATTTGACAACGGCGGCGCAGTGGCTGGAACGCGCCGCGGAACGCAACAACGGCACGGCGATGATCACCCTCGGCGATTTACATAGCGGGCGGTTCGGACCACCGGTGGATTATACCAAGGCGATTGCCTGGTATCGCATTGGTTGGCAAGCCGGATTGAACAAGGCAGGCTTGCAACTCGCTGAACTGCTGTTGGCAGACGGGCAGGCTGAGGAGAGTGTCGCTGTTTATCGGCAACTGGCGGAAACCGGTAATGTCAGTGCGTCGATCCAATTGGCCATTCTTTACGCCAACGGCAAAGCCGTCCAACAAGACCTAGCTGAGGCCGGCGAATGGCTGAAGCGAGCAGAGCAGAGCGGCGGACAGAGCAAGTCCGCGATGGTAGAATTGGGTACAGCTCTACTGGACGGGCCGAGGCCGGATTTCGATTTGCGCAAAGGGCTGGATTTGCTGGAGAAAGCCGCAGAGCAGGGGGAAAATTCCGCACTCGCCGTGCTGGCGCAAGCCTACCGCGAGGGTAGAGGGGTAGCCGAAGATACCGAACGGGCGCTGTATTGGTCCGAACGCGCGGCAAGGGCTGGTGTCACCAAAGAAGTCGTGGAGTATGCCCGTTCGCTAGCCGGCGGCGTGCTTGGCATTCCGCAACCCCGGCAGGCGTTCGCGCTGCTGGAGCAGGCCGCAACTAATGATCCAACTAACCAATCACTAGCCCGAGAATTGTCGCGTTATTATCGAGACGGCATCGGTGTCGAGCAGAATTCCGAACAGGCGTTTGAATGGATGCTGCGGGCGGCTCGCGCCGGGAGCATCGGCGCACAGTTACGGATTGCCGACAGCTATATCAACGGCGTTGGGGTTGAGCCTGATCCGAATGAGGCGATGGCTTGGTTGGAACGACCGGCTAGTGCCGGCGCGGTCAGTGCGCTGATCAGATTGGGACGGGCCTATGCCGCAGGATTTGGCGTGCCTTTGGATCATCAGAAAGCGTTCGGCTACTTCAAACAAGCGGCAGATCGGGGTTCGATCACCGGCATGCGGGAGGTGGGACGCGCTTACATTATGGGTCTGGGTGTGCCGCGTGATTTCAACAAAGCGGTCTCTGTCTACGGGAAAGCGGCGGATAGCGGCGATACTACGGCCATGTTGGAGTTATCCAGGACTTTGTTGCTGGCCCCTGAGCCTGACCGAGACCCGGCGCGAGCCTTTCAGTGGCTGCTTAAAGCGACCGAGAGTGGCAATAAGGATGCTTTGTTCGACTTAGGGATGTCTTATTTCGAAGGGATTGGTGTAGAGCCGGACGTGGAGCAAGCGCTAGCTTGGCTGAAGAAGGCCGATGAGGCCGGTCATCGGCGGGCATCCAGGGAGCTCAAGATGATAGAGCAGTCAATGGTCGATGGTTAAGCAGGGTTGAACAGGGACTCACTATGGTTTTCTCGTCGAATGTGTTTTTGTTTCTGTTTCTGCCGGTCTTCTTGGCGATTTATTATGCCGTGCCGTTTCGGGCTAAATCCTATGTCATTCTGATCGGCAGCTATGTGTTCTATGGCTGGTGGCGGGTTGATTTTCTGTTGTTGTTCTTCGCAG
>JAAUQA010000038.1 GCA_012032855.1 Candidatus Competibacteraceae bacterium | reverse complement strand
GCAATGCGTTTAAATCCTCGGCGGCTTGCTTATAGCGCTCGTACTCTTGCAGCCGCCGCACCAGTTCAGCGCGGGGATCGGTCTCTTCGCCGCCTTCATCCACGCTCGGCCTGGGCAACAATAAGCGCGATTTGATTTCCGCCAGAGTGGCCGCCATGACCAGATATTCCGCCGCCAGTTCCAGCCGCATATTCTGCATCAGATCCAGATATTCCACATATTGACGGGTGATGTCCGCAATCGGAATATTGAGAATATCGATGTTCTGACGTTTGATCAGGTATAGCAGTAAATCCAACGGTCCTTCGAAGGCTTCCAGAAAAACTTCCAGCGCATCCGGCGGAATATATAAATCCAGTGGCAGTGACAGAAAGGGTTCACCCTGAACCCGCGCCAAAATCTCCGTTTCGGCATTATCCAGCGAGAGTTCGGATACCAGTGGCATGGCGTAACCGTTGGATGAAGGGTAGGCTGATCTCGCGGGCTTTAGCGGCACCTTCCTGTAACACCCGCTCAATGTGATCGGGGTTGCGGATCAGTTCCTCATAGCGCGCGCGCGGCTCAGCAAGTCGCGTGTTCAAAATAATCGAACAATACCTGCTTCATCTCACCCCAGCCGATGCCCTCAGCGTAGCGCTGGCGCAAAGCTGTCGTTTCTTCCGGGGTGGCGAACGCCTGATACAGTTGGAACAGCGTGCTGTTGTCCGGGTCTTTGGGCACGCCCGGTTCCAGGGAATTGGTCTTGATCTTGAAAATCAGCTTACGCAACGGCTTTTCCGGCGTGAACAGCGGAATGGTATTGTTATAGCTCTTACTCATCTTGCGGCCATCCAAACCGGTCAGCACGGCGGTGTTGTCATCGACCACCGCTTCCGGCAGGACGAAATGCTCGCCGTAGTGATAATTAAACCGCGCGGCAATGTCGCGGGTCATTTCCAAATGCTGCACCTGATCCCTTCCGACCGGCACTTTATGCGCGTTGAACAGCAAAATATCGGCCGCCATCAGAATCGGGTAACTGAACAGCCCCATCGTGATGCCTTTGTCAGGATCAGTTTCCTCACTCGCTTCGTTCTCCGCCACCGCTGCTTTATAGGCATGAGCCCGATTCATCAAACCCTTGGCGGTCATGCAGGTCAACAGCCAGGTCAATTCGGGGACTTCCGGAATATCGGACTGGCGATAAAAAATCACCTTATCGGTATCCAAACCCGCCGCCAACCAAGTTGCGGCCACTTCCAAGGTCGATTGCTGAATCCGTTCCGGGTCCTGACACTTGATCAGGGCATGATAGTCAGCTAGGAAATAAAACGAGGTGACATCCTCGCGCTGACTGGCTTGTACTGCCGGCAGAATCGCCCCGACATAATTACCCAAATGCGGGGTTCCGGTGGTCGTAATGCCCGTTAAGACGGTTTCTTTAGCCATGTTGCGTGGTTGGTTATCCGAAAACTGTGAAAATAAGATTCAAAACGAACAAAATGATGGGTTGCAAAATGGTGCCGAGCACTCCGGTAGCGAGCAACAGCAACAGAATGACTAAGCCAAAGGGTTCCAACTTCGCCATGATCTGTCCGAAGGAATCCGGCAACAACCCGACCAGCACCCGCGAACCGTCCAACGGCGGTACGGGCAGCATGTTCAACACGCCGATAATGACATTGATAATGATCCCGGCGTGACCCATGTAATAAAGCGGCATACCCAGCCACGGCCATTGGGCGTACAGTACCTTGCCCGTGATCATGACCAGCGCCCAGCCGATGGCCATCGCCAGATTCGCGCTTGGCCCGGCCAGAGCGACCACCGCCATATCACGTTTGGGATGACGCAAGCGAAAAAAAGTTGACCGGCACCGGTTTAGCCCAGCCGAAAATAAACCCACCGGCGAAAAACAGCAGCAACGGCACCAGGACGGTTCCCACCGGATCGATATGACGCAACGGATTGAGGCTAAGCCGGCCTTGCGATTGCGCGGTGGCGTCGCCGAATGCCAGCGCTGTCCAGCCGTGAGCGACTTCGTGCAGAGTGATGGCCAGCAGAATAGGCGGCGCCCAGATAATCAAGCGTTGAATAGTGTTGAGTTCTTCCATGGGCGGGCATTATACGCAGGCGGCTTGTTGTTCGCTATGAAATCCCCAGCCATTTTGCCGAACAACATCAACAGGACCTGTAGGTCTCAAAACCCACCCCTAGCCACAATCGATTCCGCCAAATGCGAATCTAACAACGCATAATGATCAAATTCCATAGTAAATGCGCCACGTCCCTGAGTTGCAGAGCGCAGCTCGGTCACATAACCGAAGGTTTCCGCCAAGGGAATCTGTCCGCGAATCGCTTCCACCTCGCCGGGACGCGGTTCGGTGCCCTGAATTTCGGCGCGGCGTGCGGTAAGCTGGCCTAGCACCGCGCCGGTGTAGGCAACCGGAGTCAGCACCTCAATACGAAAGATGGGTTCCAGCAACACCGGCTTGCCCTGTCGTAGTCCGTCCTGAACAGCCAATGCCGCAGCATTGCGAAAGGCTAATTCGCTGGCATCTACGTCATGACTGGAGCCGCCCGTCAGGCGCACGATTAGATCGGTGACAGCATATCCACCCAACACCCCGCTTTGCGCAGCATCTCGCACCCCGCGCTCAACGTCGGGAATGAACTGACGCGGAATCACCCCACCGGCACTGGCGTTTTCGAACTTTAAGCCGGAACCCGGTTCGCCGGGCGATAGTGCCAAAATCACATGACCATACTGGCCGTGACCGCCGCTTTGACGGATGAATTGGCCTTCCACTTTGGCTACCGTGCGGGTAATGGTTTCTTTATAGGTCACCCGGGGTCGGCCCATCCGCACTTGCACACCGTGCTCACGACGCAGCCGGTCCAATAGCACCTCCAGATGCAATTCACCCATACCGGCGACTATGACCTGTCCCGTCTCGTTGTCCTGTTGCACCTGAAACGTGGGATCTTCGTCGGTCAAGCGCTGTAACGCTTGTAGCATGTGATCGTGATCGGCTGTGGTGCGTGGTTCCACGGTAGCCTGGATTACCGGTTCGGGAAAACCGATGGATTCGAGAATGATCGGGTGCTCCGCAGGACACAACGTGTCCCCGGTGCGGCTTTGATTAAGCCCGAGAATGGCGGCGATGTCGCCGGCATGGAGACTGTCGACGTTGTCACGGTGATTCGCATACATGCGCACCAGCCGACCGGCCCGTTCTTTGCGATCGCGGGTGGCGTTGTACAGGGGGTTTCCCTGTTGCAGCGTCCCGGCATAAACCCGCACATAGGCTAGATGCCCCATATACGGATCGTTCACGACTTTAAACACTAACGCCGCAAGCGGTTCCTGATCGTCGGGAGCACGTTCAACAGGGGCTTCTGTTTTGGGATTTAGGCCCTGGACCGGCCCGACATCCAGTGGTGAAGGGAGATAATCCACAACCGCATCCAACAGCGGCTGAACGCCGCTATTGCGCAACGCGGTGCCGCATAGTACCGGAAACAGACGGGCGGCCAAGGTCGCCCGGCGCAACGCAGTGCGCAGTTGCTCAACCGTCGGTTCCCGACCCTCGACATACAGATTCAGGATCTCGTCGTCCGCTTCGGCAATGGTTTCGATCAATTGTTGCCGGGCCGCTTCGGCGGCTTCTCGGTGTGCAGCTGGAATATCACCAGTTTCCCAGTATGCTCCTTCTTTGTCCGTCAATGCAGCGCTTGGCGGGTTAATAGATCGATCACTCCGCTATATTCCGCTTCCACCCCCAGCGGGAGTTGCAGACAGGCCACCGGTGCTCCCAAGCGTCGGCGAATACTGTCGACGGCAGCAGTGAAATCAGCGCCTATTCGATCCATCTTGTTGATAAAGCACAGCCTTGGCACCCGGTAGCGGTCGGCTTGTCGCCATACCGTTTCGCTTTGCGGCTCCACGCCTTGTACCGCATCGAAGACCACGATACCGCCATCCAACACTCGCAGAGAACGCTGCACCTCGGCGGTGAAATCGATGTGACCGGGCGTGTCGATCAGGTTGATCCGATGCTCCCGCCACTCCGCCGTAATTGCTGCCGAAACGATGGTGATGCCTCGTTCTCGTTCCTGTTCCATCCAATCGGTGACGGTGTTACCTGCATCCACCGTTCCCATCTGATGGATACGACCGGTGTAATACAACATGCGCTCGGTCAACGTGGTCTTGCCGCATCGATGTGGGCAATCACCCCGATATTCCGCAGCCGGGCTATGGGTAGGGTAACGGTGGCCATGTTTGGATTAAATTATCTTGGTCGTTTTAGGCTCTGCTCTCAAGGCGAAAAATGGTGCGCGGTCCCAATCAGAGCTAAGCTCGACAAAGGACCGGCATTCCCCAACCGGTAACGGCAAAATTATTTTTTGCTAATATACTTTAACGTTCCGCAATGCTGTCCTATACATTTATAGCGCAAGCACTGTAAATCGGAATGATCTATAGTGATAATTTGCACGATAAAACAAATAGATATGGCGGAATAAATTAATCAAATTTGATTGGCTCCGCTATGGTTTTTATAGCCCAACCGGGAGTCGCTTATCATGGTACCCGAACAACCCGAACTATCCGAACTCACGGAGCAGCAAATCGATGCACTCAGTAATAGTTTAGGGCAACGATTTGCGGAGGTACGTGAAGAGATTCATCAAGAACTACTTCAGTCTGATGAGGAAAGCTATCTTGATCTAGCCGGGAGGGTGCGCGACAGCGAGGATGAGTCGGTGGCCAATCTGCTGGTCGATCTGAAGTTCGCTGCGATGGATCGGCATGTCCTTGAAATCCGTGCGATCGAAGCAGCGTTGGCACGCATTCGAGAAGGCAGTTACGGGATATGCAGCGATTGCGCTGATCCCGTTGGCTTCGAACGCCAGCAGGCTTATCCGACGGCCAAGCGCTGTTATCGCTGCCAAACCGTTTACGAGAAAACCCACTATCAAGAAAGCCATCCCCGTTTGTGAGGATGGATAAGGCGTCTGCTCTGTTTTAGAGGGTGAAGTTCAACTCTTCTATCACCGCTCCCGGCAGCCGCGAACTGCGGCTGGAGCGACCGCCGTAACTGCCGGGATCAAGTAGAAACTCCCGCTCGGCAGTCAATCCCAGCAAGCGATCCCCCAATAGCCGATACAGCGAATCATCGAAGCGCATGACATTGACCGGCGCTTGAATCTCGCCATTTTCCACCCAGAAGGTGGCGAATCGGGTCATGCCGGTTAGGCGGGCGGCATTGCGATCCGAATAGTTCAGATACCAGAGGTTGCCGATTAGCAAGCCAGTCCCTAAGGCGTGCAATACGCGTTCATTCGGAATTGTGCCAGCAGCCATATCCAGTGATAACGGCATCTCGCCGCCATCAGCGCCGTTGCTAACCGCCTCATATTCTTGTGCTGAACGCGGCGACACTAGGCAATCTTGATATGCGCCTTGTTCGATCAATCTCACCTCGGGTGGGCGAATGAATCCGGCGTTTTGAAAATCAGGCGCGACGCCCTCCGCGGTGTGCTCACGCAGGTCACGGCGGGATGCAGGCGGACATCCTGTTCCACCATGCGCAATAATGACGTGGTGCCGGTGCGGTGTGCGCGAAGACCGAATCCCCCCCAACCCAACAGATCGGTAATTTCCTCCAATGCCACGGGGGTTAGATACGCCCGATAAGCACCCGGTGATAAGGTGCGGGTAGGTCGTGACAAACGATCCAATTGCTGTAAAGCGGTTTGTATTTTGCCATTGAAAGCGGCAGCTTCCCACTGAAAACCGGCATAACGCGACTTGACCGCTTTATCGGCGTGTAGATAAAAACTCCAGTCCAGGTTGAAACTATAGCGGGTAGACCAATTGCGCTGGCCGAAAGAATTCGCAAAGCCGTGATGAATCGGGCCACTGGCGGCAATACCGACTAAATCGCGATCCCGCCCGGCGTGCAGTACCTGCTCGACAATTTCGGCACTTGCCGGCAGTTCATTGGGATACATTTGCTCGCTGGAATGCACCTCGGTGGCATAGAGCAGAAATGGATCTTCAGGCACGTGGTTGCGGATGGCGCGTAACTCATCCACCAAGGCCGCTAGGCGGGGTTGATCCGTTGCGAACGAACCGCTCAGGGTAAATTCGGCAGTAGCATGGCGTTGGCCTTCGATCCAATCCACACTGATCGAACCTTGAGTGACATGACCGGCTTGACGTACTTGACTGCGGTTGAAGCGGACGAAATCCGATGCCTCACCGCTGAATGAACAGGTGAAGACTTCTTTGCCCTGCAGCAACCCCGTGAGTAGATCGGCGATACGGTAGAAATAGCTTTGCATCGCCTCACTCCCCCGCCGAACACGGCTACGTCCCGAAACAGACAGGGCGGTGCGGCATGACCCACCCGAATGACCTGATTCGGCTCGCCTTTGCCACAGTAGGGCACGCCCATGATTTGGAAGGATTCGGCATTACCGACCCCGGCCAAATTACGCCAGAATTGCGCAGATATGCCCCGATAATTGGGATTCTTAACCACCGGTCCCAACACCCCATTCTCAATCAGCCGACCCCATTCGCAGCCGAACTGGAATTTGTTGCGGGAATCATCAATCGACCAAGAGCGGTTAGTTTCCATATACACGCCACGTTCCACTGTACCGATTAGGTCGTTGAAACGAGATTTACCCGGTTCCAGGTTCAGATTCGCCATGCGGTCAATAGGCGGGCGATTCCAGCTACAAGCACGGGCATTAGCCACCCCCGGCAACCCGGCGCGGGCCTGAGAAATCGCTCCACCCAATGGACGCAATAAAATTCCCTGTTCAATCAGATATTCCCGTTGTGCCGGTTGACCGTCGTCATCGTAGCCGTAACTGGCGATTTGCTCGGTATGCTCGGGATCGAAAGTGATATTCAGCAATTCGGAGCCGTATTGATACCGACCGAACATCTCCGGGGTCACGAAACTGGTACCGGCGTAATTGCGTTCATCGCCTAGAATACGGTCTAGCTCCAGAGGATGACCGATAGATTCGTGAATTTGCAGCACCATTTGATCGGGGGCCAGTACGATGTCCAGCGTGTCCGTCGGGCAATTGGGTGCGTCCAGTAAGCTTGAGGCTTGTTCGGCGACATGCGGTGCCGCGTCATAAAAACCAGTCTCTTCGAGAATTTCCAAACCGCCTTGGCGCAAATGTGCCGCGCCGGCGAAACTGCGGGTTTGGGTCTCGCCTTGGCGATGGGCCGTGGCGCTCAACGACGGTAACAAGGCTTGAAAGCGTTGTTGAATGCGGCTGCCATCGCCAGTCAAATACAGCGTTTCGAGGTCACTGTGCCAAAACCCAGCCTGCCATTCCACAATGGTGTCGGCGATTTTGAGCCGCTCGCATTCCCGCTGTAATACGGCGAGCTTGTCCGGCAAAGGAATCTCGGACCACGGTCGGCGAGCCGGTTGCGCATATTCGCCGACCCGCACTTCCCGGTCCAAGGCCGTCAATGCAACCACATGCTTTCCGGCGGTGGTTTTGGCCCAATCCTGCGCTTGCTGAATGGCTTGGTTTAACCCGGTTGGGCTGAGATCCGAGGTGGCGGCATAACCCAAGCCACCACCATCATGAATCGTGATCATCACCCCATCATCTTCCAACCGGCGCACCGGCTGAACGATATTACGCCGCACGGTCAGCAGTTCATGGCGCTCCCGTACCAACCGCAAGGAACAGAAGTCTACCGCCGGGGCGAGTTCGCGAAAAGTACGTTCAATGTCTTGCAATGCCGATTCTCCCTCATTATGGATCGCAACTATCAGACGCTTAACTGCTTGAGAAAATCAGTAATCGCTCCCCAATAAGTCTGTCCGCCGAACATCATAATGGTGTTGTGATCGGCATTGGGAATCTTGATCAAGCGTTTTTGCTGGCTCGCTGCCTGTGCATAGTTCTGTTCCGCGTGCCAGAACGGAATGATGTTGTCGTATTCAGCGTGCAACAGCAAGACAGGACTGTTTACCCGCGTCAACTTATCGGCATTGTCATCGCCTTGCGGCTGGGCTGTGTCGGCAAACTGGGTGGGTATCCCCAAATGCTGTAACAAATCCAGCGTGCGGGCAAACCCGCTCTCCAGAATCAAACCGGCGATGTCCTGGGGGCGATTAGCGGCTAGTTCAATAGCAGGGGCGCTGCCCAGACTGCGGCCCATAACTGCCAAAGGACCGCTATGGCCGCGTTGGCGCAAATGGGCCAGCACGGCTTCTAGGACCGGATACACATCCTCAATCAGCGCACGGATCGACGGTTGTCCGCCGCTGCGGCCATAACCCCGATAATCGACGCATACAAATGAAGCCCCACACCCTTTAAAGGTCGTAGCCAGCGGATCGTAATCGGCCACGATTTCGCCATTGCCATGAAAATACAACAGCGTCGGCAAATGCAAGGCAGCGGGATGATAACGGGCAGCGACTCGTATGCCCGGCTCGACTTCGATGTTCCAGTCCTCGCTGTCGGCGGGAGGTGGAAAGCCCATATCGGGACGGGGGAAAAAGACCAAGGAATTGACCAACGGGCTGTCAAGAGAGGTGAGGAAATCGGGATCGCTCATAGAGTTACCGCTACACGCCGGGGGTTGGATGGTGGTGGCGTGAGTCTACCGGAATTTTACCCTGATGGGAAAAGCGCCGCGCCGTATGGCTTTAGCCCGCATACGCCGACTTCACCAATACTTCACCCAATGCACCACTACTGCTCATAAACGCTTCACTAGCGTTTGCCACACTGCCGGGTAATCCAATGGAGATGAGCAATGGTTACCCGATTACTTCATTCCAGCATTTATCCGCTCCCATTTCGACCTGAGTGGTCGAGACCATCAGCCAGCGCTGCTCTATTGGGCGTGGGCGCATTAGTGCTTGCTGCCGAACCGGTCGCTTGGCTGGTCCGTACTTGGTTCGATCCAGTCTACGGTTCCCACGGCTTACCGGTTTTTATGCTGGTGTTGCTGTTATTCGGCTGGAGTTTGACTAGCCCTCTGCAGGTCCTAGACGAGCGGCAGCGACGCTGGGCGTTGGGACTATTTATGCTCACCGCTTTGGTGCGGTTGGGCGGCCAAGTGTTGGCTATCAATACCCTAGGTGCGCTGGTTTTGGCGCTGGATGTCTATGCACTCGGGCTACTGACTGGTCTGCATAACAGACGCCGCTCGCTGGCACCGGGTTGGTTGGCCGTAGTGTTCGTTTTTGCCCTGCCGCTGGAACGCGTGATTCAACGCAGTATCGGCTTTGCGTTACAGCAATTCTCGGCGGCTGGAGCTTGTTTCTGGCTGAATCTCGGGTTTTCGTCAGTGGACTGCCAGGGGGTACGTATCCTGCTTAACGGGCAGGATGTGTTAGTCGATCTGCCCTGTTCCGGTGCCCGTAGCCTGTTGTTGTTATTACTGCTATTTGCCACCCTCGCCGCGCTGCTGCGACCGACCCAGAGCAGAGCCGCATTCGGTTTGCTGCTGACTTTGGTCGCCGCTGTCACCGCTAACGTGCTGCGAATCTGTTTGCTGGCGATTGGCTTGGCCTTCCCCGAACAAGTCGGTGTTTCAGTGATGACGGCTCCCTGGCACGATCTGATCGGTTTACTTAGCTTGGCGGTGGGCGCAATTCCGATATTGCTGTGGGCATTCCGAGCACCCAATCGGCAACCCATTAGTGGTTCTCGGGTGCACGCGGTTCCCCATTCAGAACCCCAGCGAGATTCCAAACTGACGCCCGTCAAAGCAGGCCGGATTCATTGTGATTGCTGCGGCTGTTCGTCTGGTTTCCCGCGCATCCGGTCGATGTATCTCGCTCAATGACGGCCCCGGTGTTGCCCGCTAATTTAGCCGAAATACCGGGACAGGCGGGCCAATTGACTGCCCTCGAAAACACCTATTTCACCCGCTATGGCGGCGGTGCGGCGCGTAGCCGATACGCTGATCTGAATCTGTTGCTGGTGCGCACTGCCGCGCCGCTGCGTCATTTGCACGCCCCTGATGAATGCCTGACCGGTTTGGGACATCAAGTGGAGTATCTGGGTCCCGTTTACACCCCTATCCCGACTGCGATTTATCGCAGCACCGACCCGCAAGGTCAACTGTGGCGGGTTGCGGTGACGTTTTATTCGTCGCGCGGGCAGCTAACCACCAATGTCGCCGAAACGGTCTGGCATTGGTTGCAAGACCCCACTAGCACTTGGACGATGATCCAACGGGTCACTCCCTGGAATATGTCGGCCGACCGGATCGACCGCTGGGATCGAGCCGTCGCTTTAGCGCTGGATTTACCCCTGACTAGCACTTCATTTCCATCCAGAGAGGAGTATTAAGCATGCTATTACGTGCCTTATTCATTGTCGTACTGATGCTCAATGTCAGCCCTAGCCTGGCTATAAATGATGGTGTCGCAGCTGATCAACTGCTGGATGAATTGGGCGGCAGCCTGCAAGCTCAGATTGACGGCGAAACACTCGCATTTCCGGTACTAAAAACCGCCATTGATGCGGATATTCAAGGCGACCTAGCCACCGTCACCGTGCGCCAGACATTCAGCAATCCGCTGCATACCCCGGTGCATGCGACCTATCTGTTTCCGCTTAATCAGGATGCGGCAGTCTACGAAATGCTGATGGAAGTCGGTGACGAGCGGATTCAGGCGCAGATCAAACGCATCGAAGAAGCCCGCGCTACTTTCGTGCAGGCCAAACAGGAAGGTCGCAGCGCTGCTTTATTGCAACAACAGCGACCCAATATGTTCACTCAGGACATCGCTAATCTCATGCCAAGTTTGCCGATTCAAGTGACGCTGCGCTATGTGCAAACTGTCCCCAAGGTAGACGGTGATTACGAAATGGTGATTCCGCTGGTCGTTGGGCCGCGTTTTCAACCGGCAGGTGCAGGGCAACCGCCACCGCAGATGATCGATCCACAGGTGTCTGACTTGCAGCCGGAAACTGTTACTCCGCAAGCCGCAGAGAATCAGACAGTGGGGGGTGTTTCGCATTGGAATGTAACTAATCCACCGGCCCTAGCGGGTGGCGCGACCGGAGCCGACAGCCGGACTGCTTTTGGACAATGGGAGCTGGAGGAATTGCCGGCCTATCCGCCGGTGTTCGGCCTGAACATTCCCGATACTATTGATCCCGACCGGGTTGCCCTGACGATCAAACTGAACGGCGGTATGCCGATTCAGCACGTAGCCAGTGAGACTCATCGCTTGATCATTGATCAACTTTCAACTGAACGCTGGCATCTGAGCTTACAGGACGGCGCGACGATTGATAATCGTGATTTCGTGTTGCGTTACCAATTAGCCGGCGATCAAAACCAAGCAGGGCTATTAGCTTATCGGGACGAACGCGGCGGCTTCTTTAGCCTGCTTCTGGAGCCGCCTGCGATGCCGGATGAAGCGGAAATCGCTCGACGCGAAATCGTATTTGTGCTGGATTGCTCCGGTTCCATGAGCGGCTTGCCTATGGAGGCCAGTAAAGCACTGGCACGGCGCGCTTTACAGAAACTGCGACCCGGTGATACTTTCCGGATTATCCGCTTTAGTGACGCCGCGACAGAGTTCTCAACCCAACCGGTGCTGGCAACTCCGGCCAATATTCAGCATGGGATACAGTATCTCAATGGTTTGCGTGGTTCGGGCGGCACCCACATGCGTTCCGGTATTCTGCAAGCTCTGAGTGTACCTGTGCCAGCGGGAACGGTTCGCTTGGTGTGGTTCTTGACCGACGGCTATATCGGCAACGAGTTCGAAATTCTCCAACTGATTGAAGATAACTTAGATTCAGCACGTTTGTTCTCCTTCGGCGTTGGCACCTCAATCAATCGTTATCTGCTGGCTGAGATGGGGCGGGTAGGACGAGGGTTCGTCCGCTACATGGATCCCACTGAACGGGTGGAAGAAGTCGCAGAGGAATTATCCGAACGTCTGCAATCGCCGGTGCTAACCGACATAAGTATCGATTGGGGAGATTTACAGCCGCTGGAGATCAGTCCTGAGCCTATTCCCGACCTGTTTGCCGGTCAGTCGGTGCGCCTCGCCGGTCGTTATGAGCAAGCCGGTACTTATCACATCACGGTGCGAGGCAAAGTGGCGGGCCGGCAAGCTAATCTGCCGTTGGCCATTACCTTGCCGGAACAAAGCCAGGATGGTCAGGCGATTGCTTTACTATGGGCCAGAGCCGCTGTCAAACAGGCAATGCACCAATTCATCACGCCGTTGAGACTACGCTCTGATGGTGTGAACGATGACACTTTGAAACAGCGGGTGGTACAACTGGGGCTGGATTTCTCGCTGGTCACGCGTTGGACTTCGTTTGTCGCGGTGTCGAAGCAAATCTATAACCCCAATCCGGCAGCGACCACCACCCAACCCATACCCGTACCGCAAGTGAAAGGAGTAACGGCTGCGGCCTATGGCAATACTCAGCAATTCGCTAATGGCGGTACGCAAGCCCAATTTGCCGGCGGCGCAGCTCCCGAACCGGCAATGCTGGCGGGCTTACTACTGATGGTGCTGGTTCTGGGAGGCTTTATGACGATGCGTCAGCAGCGTTTCAGCATGCAGTGGGGAAATGTGCAGTAAATAGAATATAGGGATTAGGAGTTACGCAGTTGGCTCAACATAGTGTAAAACACTGGCATGAATTCGCCTAAAGTAAGTGCCCAAGAT
>JAAUQA010000385.1 GCA_012032855.1 Candidatus Competibacteraceae bacterium | reverse complement strand
TTAGTTCTAACCTATTGGGTGGTTTAGAGATAAAGTCGTCCGCTCCGGCTTCTATACTCTTGATTTGTTAACCATGTCGTCGGCTGCTGTTATCATAATTACCGGCGTCATACCTCGGTAATTATTTTCTTTGATCCTACGACACACTTCGAAACCATCTATGCCTGGCATCATGACATCAAGTAACACTACATCAGCATCGTAATTACTCAATATATTGAGCGCTTCTTCACCGGAATTTGCGTTGGCAGTTGAAAAATTTTCATGCGAAAATATTGCGCTTAGTATTTTTATATTTTTTGGCTCATCATCAACTAATAATATTTTTGTTTTTTCCTGCTTTTCGAGTTTTGAATTAAATACCTCAAATTGATAAACAGTATCCTTGCCTAAGGACTTAGCCTTATGCAAAGCTTTTATGCCCTCTGAAGAAGCATTCTACTTTGCGTAGCATCTAAAGGGTACGAAGCCAATCCAATACTAGCGGTTAATCTTTTGCCTGTAGCAAGATGATATTTCTCTCTTAATTCTTTCTGCTACTAAGAATGCCTTTTTTTCTTCTGTCTCTGTTAACAATAAACTGTATTGATCGTCAGAGAACCGGGCAATAACATCAACATCTCTAATTGACGACCTTATTGCTTGTCCTATTTTTCTTAGCATAAGATCGCCTTCTATGTATGAGTTTGCTTCATTGTAGTAGGCGAAATCGTCAATACCGATTAAAGCAACAGCAAATACTTTTTGATAACGATCAGCTCGTTTAATTTCCTGGCCCAAATAGAAATGAAATGCGCTATGGTTGTACAAGCCAGTAACTTGATCAAAAAGCAACTGATGATCGATTTGAGAGTCATCTTTTGATTTCACTGGTACGGTTAAATCAATATATTTCGATGTTTGTATCATGATATACCAACTTAATAACTCACAGCATATTTAATACTTTCAATTCGCATACACACCAGGTTTTTTACTAGATAGTTTGCTTAACATATTTCATTATTACCCAGATTTATCAATAGCTTATCAATCACATGTTTTCCAATGAACCATTCTGTCATTAATTCAATGCTATTCCCGAAATAACTGGAAGCTTCTTAGCAATGTTTGTGACAAATTTTCGCTGGCCATGACAAGATTTGGCAGTTACCGACAAAATTAAAAAAATTATTTAGCTTTGAGTGTATATAGCTTTATTTTAATCTATTTATGTTTCAATCACTGCCCTTATTTGAAAACAATTGTTACGTTTCTCACTGGACGTTTTTAGGTGTATACATTTGGCTTTCTCATTATTCCCGTGGTAGATGCCAAACGAATACAATATATTGTTTTCAGATTTACTCGTCACCACAACATGTGGGCTACACCACGGGACATCTAGAAGACCCATACATTTCCTAGTCAATAATGCCGTCTTGTATGTCCTCATTGGCCAACACTCACTTGCCGTGCATCTTCCATTATTTTAGCCCAGCTTGGGTAGTGCCTTAAAAGGCAGTATCCCAAATCACCGACCTGACCCCTAAATCGCAGCTTTATACGCCGTGCCAACCTGTTGCTGTCCTTCTTACAGGTGGTCGTATCTAAGAAATAATAAGAAAAAATGAACAAATGCATCAAAAATATCGATTTTACGAATACCCGAAGGTTTTTTATGCTGCAGGTGCGTCATAAATATTGACCTGGGAGAATGACTCACCATGACCTTCGCAATCAATGCGATCACACCTTCATCTCTGCGCAATCAGCGTGAACGAGGCGCGCTATTAACCGGGGTAATGTGGCTGCTCTGCATAGTTAGCCTTGGCACAGCGCTAGCAGTGATTATCAGCGCTCAGCCCATTGAGATCGCCGGGATCGTGCGCTTCGATGCCCTGGCTGCGGTAATGACGGTACTAATCACCTTCGTCAGCGCTATCGTTCACAGCTTCGCACGACGCTACATGGACGGCGACAGTCGCTTCGGCCTCTTTTTCAACAAGCTGTCCGGCGTTACCTTGCTAGCGCTACTCACAGTCTGTGCCGATCATGTCATATTGCTGGCTTCGGCTTGGCTTGGCACTGGCTTGGTGCTGGCAAGTCTGATGGGGCACGTCAACACTTGGACAGAAGCCCGCCATGCCGCTTCGCTGGCGCGGAACAGCTTTATCGGCGGCAGTCTATGTTTGGCTGCCGGTCTAGCATTGTTGGTAAACGCTACCGGCCAATGGACCATCAGCGACATTCTCAATCAGTTAACCATCGTAGACGCGCTAAACGCTAATCACTTTCTAGCTGCATTGTTATTGATCGTCGCAGCAATGATCCAATCGGCGCAGTGGCCGTTCCAGCGTTGGCTGATCGGTTCGATGAATTCACCGACCCCGGTCTCCGCGTTGATGCATGCCGGAATTGTGAATGCCGGCGGCTTTCTGTTGGCCCGCTTTGCCTCGCTTTTCACCGCCAGTGCTGAGTTGATGTTGATTATTTTCGCGGTAGGCGCGATTACTGCCTTGCTGGGAACCGCCTGGATGCTGGTGCAGACCGACATCAAGCGTTCGCTGGGCTGTTCGACTATGGGCCAAATGGGGTTCATGGTGATGCAGTGCGGATTGGGTCTGTTTACTGCCGCCATCGCGCATTTAGTCCTGCATGGCCTGTTCAAAGCCGCACTGTTCCTGGGCGCCGGTTCTGCCATTCATGATGCGTCGGCAACCCTGGCACAAAGCACGCCACAGCCAACCAAGCCGGCCGACCGGTGGGCGTTGCTGGTCGGTGTCGGCATACCGGCGATGGCTGCTGCCGCTGTTTTTGCCCAATTCACTGGTAAGACGTTGATTCCCGCCGATGCCAACACCGTGCTGGTTGCTTTTGCCTTGCTCGCCGCGTTGCAAGGGGCCCTGGCCATGAATCGAGGTGATGCACAGCTGTCGGTTTCCAGGCTAATTGGGAGCACTGCAGTGCTCGCCACATCTGCAGCCCTCTACGCTGGTGGCTTCATGCTGGTACATAGCGCACTGTCAGCACTGCCGATGTTGCATACACCACAGTCCTGGAATCTATTCGACGCCGTAGTTGTTACTGTGTTCGTGGCTGGTTGGCTAGCCTTTACTTTGCGGCTGCACACCGCTGAGGGCGATCATTCACAAACGGCGCAGAAGCTTTACGTCAGGCTGTTGAATGATAGCCAGCCCAGTGCCGGCGGCATCACTGCTGTGAAAAGTCATTACCGGCCTTTCTGAGCAAGTCACTATAAGACGCATACCTCAACCTAGCGTGCTCATGGCATGAACCTTAAACAGGAAAGTCCTATGCTCAACGATACCGCAGCCGTTCCACTGTCTGAGCTCAACAGGGAATCCGCTCAGGCCGTGCCTGATCGACCGGTTGATCCACTGACCATTCGTGCGTTGGTGGATAACGCCGCGCAGCCCATCTCCCCATTCTGGCCGTTACGCTCGTTCATCGCCTGTAACCCCCTCAGTGGCTTTGAGAGTCTTAGCTTCGACGAGGCTATTAATACCGGACGGGTCTGGTTCGATGCACAAGGCTATCCATCCCGCGCCATGGGACAGGCAGCTCTGCGACAGAATAAAATCGGACAACGTCCGTTGCGGCACGCGGTGAAAACCCAGGTTCGCTCATTAAAAGCGGCCCTCACGGTGCATGGGCGAACGCTCATAACCACCGACATTGTGCATGCTTTTCTGATTTCCGCATCCACCGACACGACGCCGCCGTATGCGCAGGATACCCCTGCTGTGCCTGAAGAAGAGCGTCTTCAAGCGAAGCTCGCAGCGGATCTGGAACGATTGACCATCAAATGGACGGCGGCATTCCTTGATGAAGGCCAAGCCGTATGGTCTATGCCCAACCGGGAACTGGGTTTCTATCGTGCATGGAAACGCCTCGCCGTGTTCGACGATCAACTGTTACGCCTGCTTGATGCTGAAGCCCGCCAGAACCTAACCGCGCTAGCCGAGAAACCGGAACGGGCTATTGATGATGGTTTGAGGGCCCTGGGTATCGCCGCCGCCGAACAGGAAACTCATCTCACCCACCATCTGACTGCCTTGCCGGGTTGGACCGGATATATCAAATGGCGCAGCAGCCAGAAAAACCATGCTTGGCAAGCACGTTATCCGATTTCCTTGACCGATTACCTCGCAGTGC
>JAAUQA010000384.1 GCA_012032855.1 Candidatus Competibacteraceae bacterium | reverse complement strand
TGAACAGCCCTGCTATCAATCCGTTGCGTCCCCCAGCGCCCAAACTCGCTCCCAGTGTGGTATTGCCGATCGTTTTGCCCGTACTCCTGGTAAAGATTATCGGCGTCTTGCTGGGTAAAGCCAGCCACGTAGACAAGCTGGTTCTCGACTGCCGCTTTAACATAATTCTTGGCAGCGGTCGCCGCATAGATCAGCGTCGAATCGTATTGGGTATTGAAGTTCTGCCCGATCAGCTCCCGCAAATTGTTGTAGTTCTTGTTTTGCAGCTGTGATTTGAGGAAATCACCGCGAAATTCACCGTTCTGGGAGCCGCGATTGGATAACACCAGCGTTTTGCCATTCTTGAAGCGGGCAATGAACTTACTGGAGTCCTGATGGGGGCTGACACCGGTGAAATTTTCCTTACTATAGGCAGGATCATCCAGATGCTGCTCTAAATGATTCTGCACCGCTTTATCGTCGCTCATCGTTTCGATATTCGCGTCGATAAATTTTTGCCGATCACTATGTTTTACTGTCTCAAGCGCAAAAGCCACGTTTCCGTCAATACCTTGCTTAGCATCAGCGATGGCCTGAGGTTTGTAGCGCGGTATTTCCTGTTCAACAAACCCTCTGACCGTGGGGTTCAAATCCTCTTGCGGCGGCAGGTTGTATTGGTTTGCCAACGCCAGTTTATCTTTCTTAACAGCGACAAAATGATCCAGGTTACCTAAGCCTTTAACCGCATCATCCCAACGCTGTTCGTTAACAGCCTGGGTAATTTCGTTTTGCATCTGCTCTTTTTAGCACGGAGACCAAGCACCTCCTGTTTGTCTTGATACGCATTCTCACGGGTTAATGCCTGTTGTACAGCCCCTTGCTGTTTCACTAAGTCATTTTTCTGCGTCTGCAATCCGTCGATTTGCGGTTGCAGCTGGTCGGCTTGAGTTGGCGTCACTGCTTTTTCCTGATCCTCCTGAAGATCCTGAATTTGCTGATCGAGTGCGTTAATCTGATTACCTAACTCATTGAGCCGATCCTGGCTGGGAAAGATAATATCCTTGTGTAATACCAGGGATGTCAGCAAATCGCGCGGCACTATGCCGGCATCACGCCGAACCGCTCCTTCAAGCTTGCCTAATATGGTTTTGATTGCATTCTCATTCAGCTGCGGTTGCTGCAGTTCTTGAGAGAGGCTATTGATGTCAGCATTGAGCTTGTCTTTCTCGGGTTTGTTTTGCGCAAAGGCTTGCAGCCGCGGGATCATGTCTTGCAATTGTTGTTTATTTGGAAGCTCTTGCCTCGCCGCCGATAAATCTTCCAGCAGCTTGCCGCCCATCTCGGGGACGAGTTCAACAGGATCGTAGCCGGTCTGAATGCCGATATTTACATTGAAGGATTTTGCCCACAAGGCGGTATTGTCGCCTTGCTGGTCGCCTGATCCACAGGGGCCTACTTTTTCATCATAAACGTTGGCCAGCTTGGCGGTGAACTCGATACGCGCCTTTAAGGCCGCCTTTTCCTGCACTGTCAGCTGCTCGTTCACGGATTGGTGCAAATTAACCGCCGCCCGACGCATGTTGTCGGGCTGAGCCTTTTGCGAATCGAAGGGTACGAGTTTCGAGCTGTGCGTGTTCTTGCCTGTATAGGGACCGGCTGCATTCAAGGCGTGGTCGGAGTTGCTCAGTTGGGTCAATGCGCCCAACGGCATAGCAGGATTGGCTTTAGAAATGAACTGTACGGCTTTGATCAATTCAGCCGGCGAGCATTCATTCATCTTGCCCGCCTCAATTTTCTTCATGGCGGCGTAAACCTTGTCCATGCCAAAAACTTCCCGCATTGGGTCGCCATCGAGTTGTTCGTTATTCAGCCGACTCAGTAAATGGTTTTGAATTTCCGGCAGTTGATCCGCCAATTTGACGCCTAATTGGGTTGTCACTTGTTTATAGGCTTCGGTCTTTACATCGCGTATCCCTGAATTGAACTGGCGACCTTTCAGAGCGTTGCTGCCATCAGCCTTGACAGCTTTCTGGGAATACAAAGATTCCATCAGATTCCCTAATTTGGGATCTTGTTCCTTCATATTCGAAAACACTTTATTCACACCCTGCTCGAAGGCTGTGTATTTTCCGCTACGCCCAAATTGACGCGTTGTGTCTTTGCTGTAGAGGATGTAGGTGCCATCCTTGTTATCAATGCCGCGCATTTGGTGTTTTGTTCTGTCTGGGTCGGCCAGCTTGTGCAAGTTGTCCGTCGTAGTGCGTGTATTCACCAACACCTGATCTTTGGACATCGCTGCTTTGAGCCGCGAACCCAACAACTTGTTGCTGTTCGAATCCAACATATTCAAATGGGTACTAAAAGTTTTGGTTTTAGGATTTTGGATTTGCTGGTTCAGAATGGCATTGATACCGTCTCGGGCAGCCTGATATCTTTTTCCCCGCCCTTCCGTGGTATAGCCTGTACGCAAGTTATTTTGACTGGTATACAGCTTAATTTTAGTGATGTTGCCGTCATTGTCGCGCGCCAAAACTTGGCCGCGTATTTGATGCTTGGAGCCAGCTTGGTCAGTGAAATCTTGGAGTTGCTGTAACGCCTGCTTGCTGTTGACGTTGATAGTGACGCTGGATGGCATGATGGTGACTCCTGGCTGAATTAAGGCCGTCGGTTTAGTCTGTTATCAAATAAATTGGGTGTGGCTCAAACACGAATAAATAAGTTGGGGTTGTCGCTTGGCGAGGATGGTGTTTCCTCATCCGTGGTGCTTTCTGCATCAGGGTTTAGCGTATCCCGCCATGCTTGGGCGACTTGAGTCATATTGTCGAGCACGGTGACGACTTGGGTTGCGCCTAGTTGTTCGGCGTGCACATCCAACAGCAATTGCAGGCGATTTTCCGGAGGCAATAAGCCAATTCGAGCGCCACCGGTTTGTTGCCACAGCAGATTGTATTGCAGCATTTCCCGCAGCCAGTGCTCCCGGTCCTGCTCGGGTAAAGGACCGATTTCCAGCATGAACAACAACCGCCGGGTAGCCTCCTGCCATTCCGCCAGGACCGTATCCTGGTCATTGATGCCCAACAACCAAGCGGTCCGATCCTCTTGAACGCGGATCACTTCGTCCAAATCGGCTAGTTCAGCCGCTTCCACCATCAGTTCATCCAGATTTTGTGATTCGCTCATGTTTGTTACCCTCGGTTACCGCATCTAGGTTTGTAAGAAATTCAATTCAAGTCGCTCGCGCAAGTTGCTCTGAGCGGATTCCAGAAGAGCTCCTTCCCCCCCTTGCAGGGGAAACGCTTTCCAGAAGAGCTCCTTCCCCTCTTGCGGGGGAAGGTTGGGATGGGGGGTATTAATGAAAGATACGGTTGGTTGAATTCACCCACTCTACCCTCCCATTAAGGGGGAGGGGAAAAAACAATGCTGCAAAACTACTGAGAAAACTTCCCCGTCAAGGGGTAAAACAAACTAATTATTATTGTAGTGCCGCTAGGAGGTGACGGTAAAATTAACGATTAGTCATTTTTGGTAGTGGGCCAACCGGCGCAGCAGCCAAACATCACCCACCACCGGTTTATAGTCTTGAGTGCGCAGGGTGGCGCTTTCCATCGCCTCAACCGCAAATCCGCAGTGTTGGGCCAGCGTCTGAATATAATCTCGGCTATGGGCATAACGCCCGCTCGGTTGCAAAGTCCAGTCGCGTTGGGTGGTGCTTTCGACAGTAAAAGCTAGATACGCACCCGGCTTGAGTGCAGCGACGCTGGCGCTGAGAAACGGCCCCAAATCACCCAGATAGACCAGCACATCGGCGGCAAAACCTAAATCAAACTCTCCTTGATGTCGGCGCAGATAGTCCACAATGTCGGCCTCGATCAGGTCGTCATAAACCCGGCGTTTACGGGCGATATCTAACATGGCCGGCGACAGATCGACGCCGATCATTTTCGGAAGAATCGTGTCCGCCTTTTTCCCGAGCAGTTCGGCCATGCCGAAGAGGATGGCACCGCTGCCGGTGCAGAGGTCGAGAATTGGGCCATCGGGTCGCGGCAGCCCGGCGGCAATCTCGACGAGGCGCTCCGTTTCGGGCCGCGGAATCAGCACCCCCGGCCCCACCAGCAGCTCGCGGCTGAGAAAGGGTGCCGTGCCGAGAATATACTGCAATGGCTCACCGGCGGCACGACGCTTCAGCAGCGGC
>JAAUQA010000037.1 GCA_012032855.1 Candidatus Competibacteraceae bacterium | reverse complement strand
CGCACGGAAGAACAGCAAACCCGCTTGGCTGCCGTCCCTTATACGGTAGAAGTCATCGCTATGGACCATCCCGGCATTGTCCATAGTTTAGCCAGTTTTTTCACCAGCCGATCCATCAGCATTGAGGATCTTGGCACCCACGGTTACAGTGCTCCCCATACCGGCGCACCGATGTTTGCGGTCAATATTATCATCGGTATTCCTGCCGATATGCCGATCGCCATGCTGCGTGAGGAATTCATGGATTTTTGCGACGAGTTTAATCTGGACGCCGTGCTGGAACCCATTAAAGGATAGAAAAGCAGCACGCCACTTGCCGCGATGCCGGCCCCGCATCGCCTTCCATTAACACACCCCGCCTAACAGGTTTGACGAGCCTCTTGCATGCGAGAAGAAACCGTATCTCCGAAACGAGTGTTTGTACTGGACACCAATGTCTTGATTCACGATCCTACCGCGCTATTCCGTTTCAAAGAGCATGATATTCATTTGCCGATGATGGTCTTGGAGGAATTGGATCACGCCAAGAAGGGGCTGTCGGAAATGGCCCGCAATGTCCGCCAAGTCAGCCGGTTTCTGGATGACTTGATGGTCGGCGCCAGCAAGGAAGAAATTGATCAAGGATTACCTTTACTGAGTGCCAGCAACGATACTGCCCTCAATCAAGGCGGACGGCTATTCTTTCAAACCCGCCCATTAAAAGCTGCGCTGCCGGACGTCTTGCCGGGCAATAATCCGGATAACGATATCCTGGGCATGGCTATGGCCTTACAACAGGAACAGCCTGATTTTCAGGTCACCTTGGTTTCCAAGGATATCAATCTACGCATCAAAGCCACGATTTTAGGTATCCACGCTGAAGATTATTACAACGATCAGGTCCTGGACGACGTCAACCTGCTCTATACCGGTGCGCGAGAAGTACCGGCGGATTTTTGGGAAACCCATAATCGGGAGGTGGAGTCTTGGCAAGAGAGCGGTCGCACGTACTATCGCGTCAACGGCCCGGAAGTTGTGCATTGGCATCCTAATCAATGCATTTATTTGCAGGGCGAGCAGGAATGGGCTTTTCTAGTCCGTCGCCTGCAGAATCAGACGGCAATTATTGAGGTAGTAAAAGACTACACCCGAACCAATCAGGCCGTATGGGGCATCACCGCCCGCAATCGGGAACAGAACTTCGCCCTGAATTTACTCTTAGACCCCGAAGTCGATTTCGTCTCTTTGTTGGGCGCTGCCGGCACCGGTAAAACCCTATTGGCATTGGCTGCCGGGTTGACTCAAACGCTGGACCATAACCGCTATCGAGAGATCATCATGACGCGGGTCACGGTGCCGGTCGGTGAAGACATCGGTTTTTTACCGGGCACGGAAGAGGAAAAAATGACTCCCTGGATGGGGGCATTGATGGATAATCTGGAAGTGCTGTCGCAGAATCAGGAGGGCGGCGAATGGGGTCGGGCCGCTACTCAAAACCTGCTCAGCAGCCGGGTCAAAATTCATTCACTGAACTTCATGCGCGGGCGCACCTTTCAGAATAAATATCTGATTATTGATGAAGCCCAGAATTTAACCTCAAAACAGATGAAAACCCTGATCACCAGAGCCGGTCCGGGAACTAAGGTGGTATGCCTGGGCAATATCGCGCAGATCGACACCCCCTATCTTTCGGAAACCACCTCAGGACTCACCTATGTCGTTGACCGCTTTACGCGCTGGCCGCACGGTGGTCATGTCACCTTGCTGCGCGGCGAACGTTCTCGGTTGGCGGAATTTGCTTCGGATGTCCTGTGAAGAACACCCCGGTAAAAGGCAATGATATAAAAAAGACCACAATAAGCAGGACTGGCGCACAGCTATTGGATTAACAAAAAAATGACATTCGCTTGAAAAAAGTAAGGCGGTACTAATTTTACTGTTTGGCTAACCTGCCACGCAACGTTTCGACGATTTCATGGAACGTTTTGCGGTTCTCGTCATTGAGCGCGCTTAACGTACTGTGAGATTCATAGACAGTCTTGGCCAACTCCGGTTTAGAGGGCTCCTCAACAGTTAACCGCTGAATGGTTTGGGCATCAGAGGGACGATCTTGGCTAATAATGAAAATATCGGAGAATCCCACGCTATCCAACATTTGCGTAATGTCGGAATTGTCACAAACCAACTTGGCTCTCCTGTCGAAACGGTCGAGCATAAAGTTAGCGACCTTAGCTAATAAGCCGAGATTGGTGCTATCAATCGTGGTTGCTTCGCTCAGATCGATACAAATATCGTCGTAATCTTCACGGGCAAACAACTGAGTCAAAAAATTGTCCAGCGTGCAGCCCAGCGTGTAGCGGATGTCACCCACTAGCTTTATTGTGTAGGTGTCATGCTGTTTGGCATAGAACACCTCTCCCGTGGTCATATCAGGTCTGCCTCTTTATAAGCAAAATGGTGATATCGTCCGGCAAGGTACTGGCTTGATCCAGTTCGAGCTGCCGAGTCAGGGAATCAATGCTGATTTCGGAATGTGTAGCCGAGGATGCAGATAATAACAAAAAATCCAACTTTTGTTGCAAGTTGGCATCTGGCAACACTTCCAGTATACCATCAGAAATCAACAGCAGTACAAAATTCTGCGGCAATTGCCGCGTTTCATCGTGATAGTCAGCGAACTCGAACAACCCGACCGGTAACCCCTTGCACTCTAAATACAGCGAACTGCTGTTATCCGCTAGAATCGGAAAAGGAAATTGGCCGCCGTTACTGTAGCGTAAGGAATTCTTCGCTTGATCAATTACACCATAAAATATCGTCAAATATTTCCCTAATCTACCCTTAAAAATCTCCTGGTTCAGCAACTTAAGCAGCTTGGCCGGATTGAGAATCGTGGCATCACCGGCCTGCCAGAACCGTTCCAAACAGCTTTTGACATAGCTGCGCAACAAAACGGTGACGAAGGCCGACGATACGCCATGTCCAGAGACATCGGCCATGTAAAAACCCAAATGCTGTGAATCTATGCTGAAATAATCCACGAAATCGCCACTAAGATACAGCGAGGTCAGCAACTGACGATCAAAGCAATAAGGCCCGTGGATCTGGTTGCTTTGCGGCAACAAACGAAACTGAATCCGCCGACCGGCTTCTTCATCTTCTTCGAGTTGCCGTAAACTCTGTTTGAGCTGGGCATTAGCGGTCTCCAGATGTTCACGATATTCGCGGTTTTCTCGTAACAGTTGGGCGCGTTCCAGCGCCTGCTCCATGGCATGCTCCAATACGGCCATATCTTCGATGGGCTTGGTCACATAGTCCCAAGCCCCTAATTTCAGGGCTTCGATCGCATCCCCGATAACGCCTGCTCCCGATACTACGATGATCGGGATTTCGGGAAATTCCTGCGTCATGCTGGTTAATACCTGCAAGCCGTCCATCTCAGGCATACGCAGGTCGCACAACACTAGATCCGGTTGTTTGCTCCGGCACAATTCAATGCCCTGAAGGCCATTCTGCGCCTGGATGACTTGGAAACCGCTGTCTTCTAAGTACGCAGCGATAATCTCTCGTACCGCTCGCTCGTCGTCAATGGTTAAAACAGTGGCGGTTCTTGCCATTACCCCGCGTCTCTCGCGTTGCCTTCCATTAGCCGGCGTACCGTCCTGGCCAACGGTTGCATATCCAATAACGGTTTCAAATAAATGTGTTCCTCGTCTAATGCCAGCTTTTTAAGATCGGGCGGTAGGGTATAGTCAGCAGACCCGGTATGCACGACAAAGCTTAGTTTAGGGCTCAGGGCGTGGAGATGGCGAATGGAGGCATTGCCATCCATGCCCGGCAGTCGCATATCCATGATGCATACCGCAAACTGTTCTCCTGCTTGCACGCGCTGCACAGCTTCCTCGCCTGAGGATACCGCCATGACTGTCATGCCTTCATCTTCCAGATACGCTTTGAGGTTTTCCCGCACCAGAGGCTCATCGTCAACAACCAGTATTGCTGATGGCATTGCTTATTGACCTCCACGAACGATTCGGGCAACTTATTACTGTTGTTCGGTCACCAATGCATCCTGCCGACAGATAAAAAATATTCATTGTAAGCAAGACCCCAGATTCTTCAACTGTCGCAAATCAATATTTTTGACCAAGTCTAAAACGCTCCGTTCGCTCCCGACAAGAGTCTTTGAACATAAAAAACCATTTTGTCAAGATTTGCTGACATGGCGCTCCCCATCGTACCTCGGTATCATATGTGTATTTGGTACTTTTCGAGCACCGCCTTTGTCCGTCACTGCTTATAGGTAACCAACTGATGTCACTAGGTCCGCTCATGCTGGGTCTGGAGGGTCCGACGCTAAGCGCCGAGGAGCGGGAGATGTTGCAACACCCCCTGGTTGGGGGAGTCATTTTATTCAGCCGCAATTATCATTCACCGGACCAACTGTGCGCTTTACTGGTTTCCGTTCATGCCGTGCGGCAACCTCGGCTGCTGGTGGCGGTGGATCACGAGGGCGGACGAGTCCAACGCTTTCGCGACGGCTTCACTCGTTTGCCGGCAGTGCGTCGGCTCGGCGACTGTTACGAGAGCGATCCCAAGCGCGCCAAACACTTGGCCCGGACTACCGGTTGGTTGATGGCCGCGGAACTGCGTGCCGTGGGCGTGGATTTCAGTTTTGCACCAGTATTGGACCTGGACTACGGAAATAGTACAGTATCGGTGATCGCGCTTTTCATAGCGATCCCATCGCGGTGAGTGAACTCGCGCAAGCGTATCTGCATGGTATGCATAACGCCGGCATGGAAGCGGTGGGCAAGCATTTTCCGGGGCACGGCCATGTGGCGGCGGATTCCCATCACGAATTACCCATCGATCAGCGCGCTTACGCTGACTTGGTCGCTGCCGATCTAGTGCCCTTCGCACGTCTGGTGGAATATGGTTTGGCCGGTATCATGCCGGCCCATGTGGTTTATACCGCAGTCGATGAGCAGCCGGCGGGGTTTTCCAGCCGCTGGCTCCGAGACATACTCCGGCAACAGTTGGGTTTTCAAGGCGCCATCTTCAGTGACGATTTGGACATGGCTGGTGCAGGCATTGCCGGAACGCCTTCAGAGCGGGCGCAAGCGGCTTTAGCGGCGGGTTGCGACATGGTGTTAGCGTGCAATGACCGAGCGGCCGCCATTGCTATATTAGATGGACTGCGCTATTCCTCCGACCCCGCAGCGCACTTGCGCCTGATTCGTTTCCATGGCCGCAGCGGTGATACACCGATTGACGACCCCCAAATCCGGCAAAAAGCCGTGCGTCTGGTACAAAACTACGATGCCTTTCCGCTGCTGGATATGGATACTTGAACACGCTGCCGATGGCAGCCTTTAACCTCGGCCAAGCTCGGTCACAGAGCGCCTGCGTTCCATGCTAACCGCCTTGCGCTGATGGAGAGATTTGATGGCTAACAAGCTGCTGATCATACTGGTCAATACCGATCCCGGTAACCCTTCCGAATTGACGGCACCCCTGTTTCAGGCTACTGTCGCCGCTGCAATGGAATATGAAGTAGAAGTGATTATTACCGGTCGGACCGGCAAAATTGCAATCCAAGGGGTTGCTGCAGATATCGTGCTGTCACAGGATCAGTCGAAAACCGTTTACGACATCATCAAAGAAGCCCATGAATCTGGTGTGCACTTCAAAACCTGCGTGGCTACCGTGGAGCAATGGGGCGATGAGTTGATTCCGGAAATCGAGGAAGCCGTAGGCGGGGCTTATCTCATCAGTGAAGCAATGGATGATGGCACTGTAACGTTTACCTACTGAGCGCTTTATGGCTAAGTTCACTGCCGCTGAAGCCCGAACAGCCCTGCAAGAAGCCGATCTGTTGTACCCGGAGCAGGCGGTTGAAGCAGCGCTGGATCGCCTCGCTGCAGCAATAACTGTCCGGTTGCAATACTGCGATCCACTGGTGTTGGTGGTCATGAACGGGGCCTTAATCCCGGCGGGACTGTTACTCTCCCGATTAGAGTTTCCCCTACAAATCGATTACCTTCACGCCACCCGCTATTGCAGCGGAACCCGCGGCGGCACGCTGAATTGGATTGCCCGTCCCAGCGTTCCGGTAGCGGGTCGCACAGTGCTGGTCGTGGATGATATCTTCGATGAGGGCACTACACTCAAAGCCATCATTGATGAACTGCGGCGTGAAGGCGCCCGCGATGTGTTCAGCGCCGTATTGGTCAACAAAATCCATGATCGTAAGGAATGCGATCTAGTGGTGGATTTTGTGGGCTTGGAAGTGACCGATCGTTATGTGTTCGGGTACGGCATGGACTACAAAGAATACCTGCGGAATATACGGGGTATTTATGCCATCAAGGGGAAATGTTGAAGGGTATTTTGTAACCGTCACCCGCTGGGAAGAGGGTGACGGTTACCGATCTGAGGTCAATTCTAAGCACGTGGATAGATCTTACCAACGTACTCGTCAATCATGCGGGTTGCGCAGAAACGGGGGGAGATCGTGCGTATACACGCTTTCATGCGTTTGACCCAACCTCTGGGAATATCCTGGCCGTCGCGGTCATAAAACAGCGGAACCAGCTCATTTTCCAATAGATCATAAAACGCCGTCGCATCGCGGATATCTTTGGCGGCGTGATCGGGGTCCTCGGTGCCGTCGATGGCCCAGCCATTAGTGCCGTCATAAGCTTCTGCCCACCAACCATCAAGAACACTTAAATTAAGTGTCCCATTGAAAGCGGCTTTCATTCCGCTGGTCCCGCTGGCTTCCAACGGCGGTCGGGGTAAATTGACCCAAACATCGCATCCGGCTACCAGCAAGCTGGCCGTACCCATGTCGTAATCTTCCAAGAAAGCAACGCGACCGGCGATACGTGGATCGGTTTTCAGGCGAAACATGTTTTGTAGTGTACGCTTGGCGTCGTCATCGCGGGGATGCGCTTTACCGGCAAACAAAAACTGAATGGGACGCGACCCATCCAGCAAACGCAGCGCCCGTTCGGCATCTTGGACAACTAGCGAGAGTCGCTTATAGGTCGCTAACCGACGTGCGAATCCAATGGTCAACACATTGGGATCAAGAACCTGCGAGGCTTTGAGCACGTAATCCATATCGTCGCCGCGGGTCAAGCGATCGGTCACGCTCTGGGATTTCACCCAAGCAATCAACCGTTCGCTGACTTCCATTCGCGCCGCCCATAATTCCTCGTCAGGTATGTTTTCGACAGCATCCCAAGTAGACGGGTTGGTGACCTTTTTTGCTCATGCCAGCCCGGTTCCAAATACTTATCCAACAACCGCCGGTAAGGCGGATAAATCCAACTGGGCAGATGCGCACCATTGGTGACATGGGTAATCGGTACCTCATCGGGAGAATTCGCCTTAAACAAACCCTGCCACATGCCCCGGGAGACGTCGCCGTGAATTTTGCTGACCCCGTTGATGCTGCGGCTCATACGGATAGCCAACGCCGTCATGCCTGGCGGTTCCTCTTGATCTTGCGGGTTAGAACGCCCCAAGCCCAGCAGACGATTCATGTCCGTGCCGAGTTGTGCTGCGACATCGGGAAAAACCGCGACAATTTCATCCGTTGAATAGGTTTCGTTACCAGCCGGCACCGGCGTATGGGTGGTAAATACCACCCGCTGCTTGACCCGCGCACATGCATCATCGAAAGACGCGCCGTGCCCCACCTCACGACGAACCAGCTCCAATGTAGCGGTGGCCGGGTGTCCTTCGTTCATGTGAATGACGCCGGGCTTGATCCCCAAGGCGTCTAATACCCGAACCCCACCGACCCCAAGCAGTCCGTATTGGGCCAAGCGTATTTGCCGGTTGCCGTCATAGAGGCGCGCCGTGATGAAGCGTTGCCGCGGTGAATTTTCGGCCAATTCGGCATCCAGCAAAAACAGCGGGACCCGACCGACATCGACGCGCCAGACATGCACCGCCACATCTTCGCCCCAAATCGGCACCTTGACCGTAATTGGGAGCCCGTCTTTACCGGTGACTTTAGCAGCAGGGCGGCGATCCGGATCGGTGCCGTACCAATATTCATGTTGCCAACCCGTGATGTCGATGCGTTGGTGAAAATACCCTTGTCGGTACAGCAGACCGACACCGACCATAGGCAGTCCTCGGTCTGCTGCTTCTTTGACGATATCTCCAGCCAGTGCGCCCAGCCCGCCCGAATAAACCGGCAGCGAGCGGTGCAAACCAAACTCGGCGCAGAAAAAAGCGATCGGCTGGTCCGGAGTAGCCACACCGTCTTCGGCGTGTGGACGGGACATCTCTTCTTCCAAAGCATCGCGCAGCGCTTCCACCCGCGCCACCATGGCAGGGTCCTGTGCAGCGCGCTCCAGCGATTCGGCCGGCGCTTCCTGGAGAAAACGCACCGGGTTCTGACGACACAAACGCCACCGGTGCGGGTCGATGTCGCGAAAGACCTGTTCTCCGTCGGGATGCCACACCCAACTGTAGTTATAAGCAACCCGCGCTAGTGGCGCGAGCCTAGAAGGGACATGCGCAGCTAGGGCTTGTGCCGCCCGCCGAATGTCCCGTGCACCGCTGATCAGAGCTCCTTTTTCCCTCATGGCTTACACCTCAATTATTCAGTTATTAATTTTATTTAATCGCCGAGGCAAATATTCATATCGCGGGCAGTCTGGAGTACGTCCGAATCCATGGGTACAGTGCGCATACGCCGGGTCGCCATTTCCAAGGAAACGGCGTGGACTCCATCGTCGGTGAGTCCTACCATTTTGCCGAACTCTCCCGCCTCAATGAGTCGCACCGCAGCCGTCCCCAACCGCGACGACAACAAACGATCAAACGCAGTAGGTTGACCACCCCGCTGCAGATGCCCGAGCACTAGCGAACGGGTTTCTTTGCCCGTGCCTTCGGTAATGCGTTTGGCGACCCAATCGGCAATCCCTCCAAGCAACACTTCCCGCCCTTTTTCCTGCTCGCGTTGAATGACCCGAGCTCCGCCTTTTGGCGCTGCGCCTTCGGCGACGACTACGATACTGAAGTGCCGCCCGCGCGCCTCGCGTTCGCGAATCTTGGCGTAAACCGATTCCATATCGAAGGGAATTTCCGGCAACAGAATGACATCGGCGGAACCCGCGATGCCAGCGTGTAGCGCAATCCAGCCGGCATAACGGCCCATCATTTCCACCACCATGACCCGGTTATGGCTTTTCGCCGTCGGGTGCAGCTTATCTAGCGCATCGGTGGCGGTGGTTACCGCGGTGTCGAAACCGAAGGTGTATTCGGTTGACTCCAAATCATTATCGATGGTTTTAGGTACCCCGATAACCGGCATATTGTGCTTTTCATGCAGCTTCTGGGCGATGGATAAACTACCGTCGCCACCGATAGCAACCAAGCCTATGAAGCCGAAATCGAAAAATTTCTGCACGATAGTCGCGCTACCATCTTCGATGACGCCTTGATCAGTGGTGATCTGGAAAGGGTTGCCGCGGTTATTAGTGCCGAGAATAGTTCCCCCCAGATGCGTAATACCCGCGACCACATCGGCATCCAGACGAATCAACCCGCCTTCTTTGACCAAACCTTCGTAACCGGTTTGAATACCATATACTTCCCAGCCGCGACGCACGCCTGCCAGCGTAACGGCACGAATTACTGCGTTCAAACCGGGGGCATCGCCGCCGCCGGTATTTACCGCTATACGGGTGGGGGTAGTCACTATGCTGTCTCCTCGGAAACCCTCGGTTGAGGGGTTATTCAACGGTGCCGGCTTCAACAAGCCGTATTACGTAACGACCCCTACGAAAGGGGCCGATAGCTTTAGCTAGCAATGCGTGTCTGAGAAACGCTTGCCTACAACATGTAGGGACTCTTGTAGCTCTCCAGAATCTTGATGTAATTGGCGCGTTCGAATGCGGAAGGGTCGGCCACGTTTTTCTGACTCATGGACCCTTTCATCTGTTCCACCGACTCGTATTCCCGCCGTTCCATCCACATCTTCAGCTCACCCAGCAGGGTGGATAGGAAAGACACGCCGTTTTTCAGTAACGCGGAGGTCGTCATCACAGCGTCGGCGCCGGCCATCAGATACTTGACAATTTCCGTTGCACTGTGAACACCGGTGGTCGCTGCCAAAGAAGCGTTGAGGCGGCCGTGCAAAATCGCAATCCACAGGAGGGGCAGGCGAATTTCACCCGGTGAACTGAGATCAAGATTGGTCATGACCTCCAACTTCTCCAGATCGAAATCAGGTTGATAAAAGCGGTTGAATAACACCAAGGCATCGGCGCCCGCATCGTCAAATTGTTTCGCCATTGAGCCGAAAGCGCTGAAGAACGGACTCAACTTCAAAGCCACCGGCACCGACACGGCCTTTTTGACCGTTTTAACGATGTCCAGATAACGTTGCTCTACATCCCGCCCGGAAGTCGTCAAATCGGCAGGAATATAGTAGATATTCAGCTCAATGCCCTTAGCCCCGGCTTCTTGCATCTGTTTGGCGTACTCGACCCAGCCAGAATCGGTGACGCCGTTTAAGCTGGCGATAATCGGTATGCTGACCGACTCGGAAGCGCGCCGGATAATATCCAGATAATTTTCGGTTCCGACATGGTAATCATCGGCTGTGGGAAAATAAGACAGCGATTCGGCAAAACTTTCGGTGCCCGATTCAATCAGGTGCTCGAAAGCGGCGTTTTCATGCCGGATCTGTTCTTCGAACAGCGAGAACATCACAACAGCTGATGCCCCTGCATCTTCTACTCGCTTGATTCCATCGACATTGCCCGATAATGGCGAAGCAGAGGCCATAAGCGGATGCTTCAACTCCAAACCCATATACTTAGTGCTTAAGTCCATGATTCCCCCTCAATTCGTTATTTGTACGATGCGCCACATCCTGACGTGACAGATACCGCCTCGGCACCCTCGTCCCGCCCTTCCGGTGCAGAACGAAGAAGCCGAAGGGAACCGCAAGGTATTATGATCGCCTAGCGTCGGGATGGAATTGATCGCCTCTGCGGGTCGCCATTTCCTCATAGACATTCCAGCGCAGATAAACTGCGTCCTGCGCCAGCTTCAACAGGCGTTCCGCTTCGGCTGGGTTGGTACGACTCAGCATCTTGTAACGCAGTTCGTTGTACGCATAGTCTTTCAACGACACCCGCGGTCGCTGGGAGTCGAGCATGAAGGGGTTTTGATCCGACTGACGGGCTTCCGGGTTGTACCGGACCAGTGGCCAATGCCCGCTAGCAACGGCCATGTCCTGCTGTTTGAGGCCCTGCTGCATGTTGATGCCGTGCGCAATGCAGTGACTGTAGGCTAGAATCAGCGAGGGTCCATCGTAAGCCTCGGCTTCGCGGAACGCCTGCAAAGTCTGTTGCGGGTTAGCACCCATCGCTACGCGAGCGACGTAGACATTGCCGTAAGAGATAACCTGCAGAGCTAAGTCTTTTTTGCCGACCTGCTTGCCGGCTGCCGCGAACTTGGCGATCGCGCCCAGCGGGGTAGATTTGGAGCTTTGACCGCCGGTATTGGAATACACTTCGGTATCCATTACCAATACATTGACATTACGGCCGCTGGCCAGCACGTGATCCAGACCGCTGGAGCCGATGTCGTAGGCCCAACCATCGCCGCCGACGATCCACACACTGCGCCGTACCAGATGGTCCACCACGGATAGCAAGTCTTTGGCAGCCGAGCTATCTATCTTCATCAAGCGGACTTTCAGTTCCGATACCCGTTCCCGTTGCGCGCGCAGTTCCGACTCCGTGGTCTGCGGCGCATTGAGAATGTCGTCCACCAAATCCGCGCCCACTTCAGCCTTCAACTTCTGCGATAAATCATAGGCCATCTGGACGTGATGGTCGGCAGCCAAACGGAAGCCAAAGCCGAACTCGGCATTATCCTCGAACAAAGAATTCGACCAGGCTGGTCCACGCCCATCCTCATCGACAGTCCACGGCGTGGTGGGCAGATTGCCGCCGTAAATCGACGAACACCCGGTTGGCGTTGGCCACGACCAAGCGATCCCCGAACAATTGGGAGAGCAATTTGACATAGGGTGTTTCGCCGCAACCCGCGCAGGACCCTGGAAACTCAAACAGGGGCTTCAGATACTGCACACCGCGCACCGTGGAGAAATCCACCCGTGAGCGATTGCTGGCTGGCAAAGTCTCGAAAAACTCTATATTTTTCCGCTCATCCGCCAGAATCGGTTCCTTGGCGCCCATATTGATGGCTTTCTTACCGGTTTCTTCCTTGCTCTTGGCGGGGCAAACTTCCACGCACAAGCCGCAACCCGTGCAGTCCTCGACATAGAACTGCAGCGTGTAGCGCACGTCCGGCAGACCCCGGGCATCAATGGGGGCCGACTTGAAGCTGGGCGGCGCTTTTTCCAGTTGATCCTCGTTATAGAATTTGGCGCGGATCACACTGTGCGGGCACACGAAGCTACAATTGCCGCATTGTATGCAGATATCCTGTTCCCAGATAGGCACGAACAGCGAAATGTTTCGCTTTTCCCACTGAGTCGTCGCGGTAGGATAGGTACCGTCGATCGGCAAGGCGCTGACCGGCAATTTATCGCCGTTGCCGGCCATCATCATGGCGGTCACCTTTTGCACGAAATCGGGTGCTTGGGTTGGCACCACGGGCGGCAACTCGCGTTGACTGCTGACCGTGCTAGGCACTTCGACCTGATATAAATTGACCAGGGTATTGTCGACCGCTTCGAAGTTTTTGCGAACGACCTCCTCGCCTTTTTTTCATGTAGGTCTTTTTTGATTGAGTATTTAATCCGCCTCAATCGCCTTGTCGCGCGGCAGCACATTGGAGATGGCGAAAAAAGCAGGTCTGCATGACTGTATTG
>JAAUQA010000383.1 GCA_012032855.1 Candidatus Competibacteraceae bacterium | reverse complement strand
ATCGCCCTTTACTCTGCGCGACCTAAAGAACCGCGCCAAAACTGTAGTGGTTCAGTATCCTTCAGAGAAAGCGATTTCGCTTTGCCGACTTCTCTTCTAAGGATGCCATGCAGGACGCTATCAAACAGTTCATCTTGCAATGGAACCAGCAAGCTCATCCGTTCAACTGGACGACTAAATCCGTGGCCAAGATCATGGCTGATGCACCAATAAGGAAAGCCGCATGATATTGTTCACTCATTTGTGTGGACCTGTACTAAGAATCTTCGCCAGTGGGGTTCACTGCCCCCACTGGCGTCGCACAAATCCCAATTTAGTCGATTTAGCGCCTAGGTTTGAAACCTGGAAACTCTTGTCCAGTATTGGGATTGGGATCAACAAAGCTGGCGTTTTGCGTAAACGCATCGTCCAACGATGCCCGTTCGTAGATCATCGTGACCTGTGCGGGATCCATACCCGGTTCGCTCGCTTGGTCGCGGGGCACATAGTTGCTGTTGCCTTTTGCAGCGACTACCTCGACCAATTGCATCATCCCGTTGTCTTCGTGCAAGAGGATATGGCAGTGATTAACGTATTCCCCCACATAATCGGGAAAGCGCGAGCGAAAGACCGCCCGGCCTCGATTGCGCGGTAGCCAAACCACATCCTGCCAGCGCGGTTCATCAAGAATATTCACTAGACTACCATCGGCCAGCGTCACTTCATGCCGACTCAACCAGAACGGATTGACGTGAATATGGAATGGGTGATTGACCGTAGTCGTGCTGATAAAGTCCAATCCCTGGGCGTGCGCTGTGGACCGATTCACCGCTTGGCCGGGCACATGACCGGACCAGTCTGAGTCCAGCGTGTCGTGCCACAGCGATACGGAGTTGTTGTAAACCACCCATTCTTCCGCGCTACCCAGCCACATCTTCGGATGTTCAGGATCGTCAGGATCGAATTTCCGCCCATCTATGGCCATGGTACGGATATTAGGCGGCAATAGGACCATCCGGCTATCGCCCGGATTGATCGGTCCATAGACTAGATTGCGCAGTTCCGGGCTGCTGCTGACAAACGTGCGCGGCACGTTGATCACCGGAAAATCCGCATTGCCCCAACCGGAGTAAGTTATTGAACGGGTTCGATAGGTTCCCAGATCAATGCCGCGGGCATCGGCTTCCGCAGCGTCACTAACTTGCAGTTCTTCATTGTTGATCGGCAGCAGATAGTCCGGTACCGGCGGCAGGGCAAGCGTGCTTAGATCAATGGGTCCGCCTTCAACGGGATCGCCGCTGACCACGATCAACGCAACAATGGTATCGCCGGGCCAGTTGGGTAAGTTGTTGTTGCCGGAACCGACCCGCTGACGGAGCCCCTTTTCGTAATTCTCATTGTGGAGAATGTCGAATTGCGCCACTAGCGTGTATACCGCGAACGATTCATCAGGCTCAAGCGGTGGCGCTTGAAACAACAGGTCGGTGCGGTTGGCGGGAGCCAACAATACCTCGTTGGGACGGTTATAGGCTGCGCGGGCGTTAGCCGCATTGGCGTAACAGCCGGCAATCTTATCAATCCGCTGCTGCGCGGTATCGTCGGGGTCTAAATCCAGCGGGTTAGGGGGAGCAGCGAAGTTCAGATCTTTAATCCGATACTCGACGCCGCCATTCTCGGTTTGCCGCACCAGCGTGACACCGTCCATCGCCAGCTGATGAATCGGTAGTTTCAGGGCCTCGAAGTCCTGGGTACTGAGGGGGACGCAATTATCGGCATCGACCTGCAGTCCGATCTGCTCGTTGGCACACAGCGTGTACTCCCCTTTCAGTACTGCCACTCGGATATAGCCTCGCCCATCAACACTGCCGTTCAGCACTCGCCAGCGTTCCACCGCGCCAGGACGCAACGCCAACACCTTGGACTGGAAACTGCCGTTGACGGTTGGAAAGGTCGCCGCCGGTCGCACGCCGCCGGGACCGTCCGGGTCTACTGCGGTGGTGCCGGGGTTAACGCGCTGAATCAGCATTAGCCGCTCGCGATAATCGTAAGGCCCGCTCGGTAGCTGGGGATCGGGACTGTGAGTGCCGGCGAGTTGCTCGTTGAGCGCCATATCGACATCGCCTTCGACCAGTAAAAAGCCCGCCATACCGGAGGCGACTTGATTATGGGTCGCGCCGTGCGAATGCGGATGATACCAATGCGTACCCGGCGGGTGTGGCGCATCAGTGGCACCGATATTACCCAAACGAAATTCATAGGTCGCATTGCCGACCTGCTCATTGACGCGCAGAAAGATACAATCCGGGTCTTCGGCATTTTCCCGCGCAACAAAATCCGCCTGCGGCATGACCCGTAGAATGATATTGTCGGACTCGGTGCCGTCCGGGTTTGAGCCGGGGCGAACGTGCAGTCCGTGGGTATGCAGATTGGTGGTATGGACCGCGTGCACGCCATTGGTGTGTTCACCCAGACACCAGTCCGGTCTGGGCATCTGTGGTACATCGTCGGAGCTTACCCCGGGCGGCAGGCTAGCCAAATCCGGGAACGGACCAACATCGGTTGTGCCGGCATCCAAGCCGAGCAGATTGCGCAACTCCAAAAACAAGGTCTCGTCGCCCTGCATGCGGATCGTGGGGCCGGGCGTCGTGCCGTTGTAACTGAACAGTAAGGGGCGGATATTTTCAAAGCCGGTGCCGGTTACCGCAAACGGGGCAGCGTTTTCTACTAGATTCAAATGCAATTGCTGATTGGGCCACAGGCCGGGCCGCCAAACCCAAGGTTCCGCCCAGGTATCGATAGGAAATGAATGATCGTTAGGATCCTGACCAGCGATCAGTCCGCTAGTGGAACTAAGCGTGGTTATTTGGTCTGTCGCGTTGCAAGCAGTGCTTACACTGGTTTGCGCATCGGCTAGGTTGGGGAATCCGGTCAAACCGGCAGTGGCGCCCAGCGCAGTCACGCTGGCTGAAACTTGCAGGAATTCTCGCCGATTGAATGTGGCGGTGGTCGGTTCGGTAGCTGCTGGCGTTTGGTTGGTGGTTTTTTATTTGGCATGCGAATATCCCCTGCAGTTGGCTGATAAGCAAACAAGACCCGCGTTGGCAAGGCCGAGTCGTTAATAAGACTAGCCCATCTTTCGCCAAAGGGCGGACCAAGACTTATCTGCAGGGAATAAATCAGCGCTTAAAGATCGCCATCCAATACTTTCTTCTGTATCGCGTCGAGATAATCGTCCAACTCCTGGACACTCGCAAAAACGTCTTTTACGGGAATGACCCCGATGATCTCAAAAACTTTTTTGATTTGCGGCTGTGGGTTCAAAAGCAAGACTTTACCGCCTGTTTTGGCTTGCAGCTTACGGGCTTTGAGTACACATTGGATCCCGGCGCTGCTGATATAGCTGAGTTCCGCCAAATCAATGATCAAGGTTTGTAAACGGTTACTGAGCTCCTCATCCAAGCGCTTGTTTAACGTTGGCGCGGTGGTCGCATCTAACCGCCCTTGCAACGCTAACTGTCGGGTGTTAGCCCTTGGGGTATGTGCAGATATACTTAGAGTCACGATGGCTAGCCCTTAAAGTTCGGTCGTTGTTGAAGGCGTGGTGTCAGGTACTGATAGTATTTTGCCGATGTGAAGGCAATTGAGGTTATTCTCGCGAATATAATGCAGATTATCGGCCAGTTGCTTAACCAGATAAAGACCTAATCCGCCTATAGGCCGGTGTTCTATATCCTTTTCGAGATCAGGGTCGGGAACGCTGAGCGGGTCGAAAGGTTGTCCGCAATCGCGAAATTCGAGCCAAAGTTGATTGCCTTCCATACGTCGGCGAATTTCGACATGGCTGTTATCAGTGCCAGTTAGCCCGTGCGTCAGTATATTGACCAAAATTTCCTCGACGATCAGATCGATTTCATAGCCTAAACTGTCCGGAACCTGCGCGCGCTCCAGTATCGGTTTCAGCCACTGTTGAGCCTGGTTTAATGCTGTCGCGATCGGTTCGCGAACCGTCAAGCTGTCTTTCACAAATTGTATTGCCCGATTTAGCCATCAAAGGGGTCTTAAAGGGGTCAGGTCTTTCAGGAGCATATTTTGTTTAAAGCGGAAAATTAAGGTGTATTTGTCTGGATTGTCGAGCTGGCTGGCAATAACCGCATCGGCCATGCCTTTGCTCTTGAGGTCCTTGGCGAGCTGCTCGCGTTC
>JAAUQA010000036.1 GCA_012032855.1 Candidatus Competibacteraceae bacterium | reverse complement strand
GAGCAAGTAGGCTGGCACTCATCAGATTTCTCTCGGCTGAAAACCGTGAGTATCTCTAAACCGCTTTGTTTTTGCGAAAGTTTATATGCGGTCGCCTGCCAGGGCTAACTGCTGGGCAACAGGTGTTTAACGAAGATGTTACAATACGCGACTCTGGGCCAATCCTCCTGTTCGATGACACTTTTTCATCCGATGCTGACTGGAGATTATGTGTAGATGTGAGTTCAGGTTGCAGCACTGACCAGGATTTTTCAATTCGATGGGATGATCCAAATCCTGCCAGCAGTGGTACCCCATTCGTCATCGAAAACCGGCGCCGGTAACCAATTTGCTGTATCTGGATTCAGCGGAACGCATTGGCATCAATACCAACACGCCTTCCGAAGACCTGGAGATAGCGAGCGATAGCCCTACCATCGCCCTGAGGGATACGGACGGTTCGAGAACGTGGGCAATCAACAGTTTCCCAAATAGCGGCTTTTTCGACATCGCTGACAGCACAGCTGGCACAAACCCGTTCATTATCGAATCGGAAACCCCCCACCGACACGTTGTACCTGGACAGCTCCGGCAACATCGGCATCGGCCTGGATTCGCCGGCACGCCAACTGCACTTGCGTGGGTCCAACGCCGTATTTCGCATGGACCGTAGCCAAGACACCGCTTCATTCTTGCTGTGCGTACCACGCCGGCAGGCGTTCCTCTCAAAACCTTCGTCGTAGGGACAGACGCCGCCGGATCGAATAACGGGAAATTCGTCATCAATGACCTAGGCACAGCGGTGAGCGGCGGTGGGGCACGGCGTATGACTATCACCAACGCCGGCGATGTGATCTTTACCGGTTCGGTGGAAGCAGCCAACTTGACGATGCTCAGCGCGCGGCGGTTTAAAGAGAATGTAGAGCAAATCTCCGATCCCTTAACAGTCACCCAACAACTGCAAGGGGTGCGCTTTGTCTGGAAAGACAGTGGCCGCCCGGGAGTTGGCTTCATCGCCGAGGAAGTAGCTCCCGTGTTGCCGGAAGTGGTCGAGCGCGATGAAGAGAACGGCCAGTTGCGTGGGGTAAACTACTCATCGATAGTTGCCGTTTTGGTGGAAGCCATCAAAGAGCAACAGCGGCAGATTGAAGAACAACACACCGAGTTATTTTCATTAAGGGCCCAAGTGGCCGAACTGACCTCGGATCAGGCCAAGATCGCAGGGCTGCAGGCCCGGATTGCGGAATTCGAAACCATCAACACCCGCCTGACAGAGCTTGAAGAGCTGATTGCCCAAGAAAGGGCTCAGGCGGTGTTGGCGCGGCGCTGAGCGAAGAGATCGTCGTAGCGTGTGGCCACTGCCGACATGAATGGGCGTTCGGCCCCGCAGATCGGGCAGAGCGAAGTTGACCCGGCCATCGCCGCCGAACGTGGTGCCCAGCAGGGAGAACAAGGCTTGGTTCTGGTTGATGGGCAGCAACAGGCCGTTGCACAAGGCCCAGCCTTTGGGGGCAAACACAAAACTCATCAGGCGGATTTCACTTAGTCCTGTTGCTGCAAATCGCGTTTCTCGCCGGCGCTATAACGGATATATCTTAGGGTTACCACGGGAGAGCGGAGAGAGCCCGAAAAAGGGGGCCATCCTTTGCCCCCCAATTGAGTGCACCATCGGTAGTAACAGGCTGATAGACTACTGCCGTGGTCGCTGCCTGCTTACGGCCTGTCTTCAAATAACTCCAGCTGGAAATATTTAGGCGGTCTGGCTTCACGAACTTCAAAGTTCAAAGATTCCTCGAATACGTTGCCGTGAAGGTCTTCGGTGACAACTTTCACGTTGTGCGGACCTTCTTCCAGATCGCTCGGCAATTTGACCTGCCAAATGTGATTCGACTGGTCGGTCCAGAAGAAGGAGCCGCCGGGCCGGGGCGTGCAAGCACCCGGATCCGCTGTACCGCAATTGATACTGCCCTGGAAAAGCTCAAACCCATTGGCTCGTGGTTCGCCGGAGTCGCTGGCGTAGGCATGACGGGCGATTTGCATCTGCCGCTTGAGCGCATAAGGATCAAGCGTCTCCAGGATATTCTCGCCTTCGCCGGCTTGGGTCCGTTCCATCTTGATCGGCTCACGGTCGTCGAAGTAAGCGTACACCACTGAATCCCTGGAGCCATTCCATACGTTGACCGAGAGATAGGTCTGGTTCAGACCATCAAGGGTTATGATCTTAGTATCCGGGAGGTCGTTGATATTGACTGGCGGTACGGCATCGGGCGCCGGATTGCTGTTACGCCAATCGCTGAGTTGCCTGAACCAGTCAACGAATTCCGGCGTCAGCATGTCGACGGACATCTGTTTCTCCACGGGCTTACCGGTAGCTTTGAAAATGTCCTTGTACTGGTTACCATCGAACTCAAAGATGTAATAGCCGCGTGGTGCTCCCAGCCGCTGCCAAGACTCGGGTATCACTTCGTCAGTAAAATCACCCGACCACCACGATCCCGAAGCGGCGCCAACCACGATTTGCGGGAAGGGTGATGCGCCGACGGCCCGACCGGGCGGCAGGTTCCCGCTGTCCAGTACAGTTTCCCAACCTTCGAAGGTTTCGCCGGGGCGGATCTGCTCATTGGTGTGGGTGTGACCACTCAGCGCAAGCAGGGGCCGCTCGCAGTTCTCCGGCCGGAAGGTTTTACCGTCGGTGGAACGTTGGCAGCCCACAGCCTCGTACAGTTCTGCCACATTATCGACCATTTGCCGCGCCAGATTCTGGTCGATGAAGGAGTAAATGGGAATGTGTGAGTTCAGCACCACCAGTTTTGAGGTCGGCACCAGCGCCAGATTATTTCGCAACCATTGTAACTGCCGTTGGGTGATCACACCGTTGTAGGTAGGATTGGTGTCCGGCGTATCGCATTGATTCCCGTTGCCGTGCAGGCCATCCAGGTTATCTTCATCCGGCGTACAGGGGTATTTCACATCGTCCAGCACCACGAAATGGACTTCGCCGATTTCGAAGGAATAATACTCGGGGCCCCACTCACGGCGGAAGGTGTCGAAGGAATGATCATCGTCAGGCGCATCGAAGTCCAGGTCGTGATTGCCGGGAACATAGTACTGCGGGATTCTCGCCAAGCTCATGACGTCCTTGAAACGGGTGTATAGGCTGAGGTCATCGCCCATGATATCGCCTTCGATAATCAGGGCTTGCAGATCGTTCCGGTCAGCCAGTTCTTTGGCGAGACTGTCACGCAAATAGCCGATCTCGGTATTGCTGTAAGTTTGGGTATCGCCGGAGACGGCAATCTTGAAACGTCTCAGCCGTTGGCCCCTCACCATTGGGAAGTTGATTTCCGCAGGCAGCGCGTTGGTCGGTTCCAACCCGCCGTAGCGGAACGGTTCGCCACGCACATTGAGCGGCGAACCAGCTGGCTTATGGACATAGAAAAATTGAGGGATGTTATGTTCGTCGAGCGGCACGTCGTAGCCGTCGGGTTTGGTGATAAAGATGGAAAGGCCGGCCATCTCCTCGTCGGTGGTCGGCAAGGGCAGGGAATAACTCCCGTCCGAACCGGTCTTCACGACGTTGAGGCCATCGGATACCAGCACATCTCGGATGCCGCGTTCCTGCCTTTGCTGGATACCATCTCTGTTGCGGTCATCGAATACCACGCCGCTGATCTGCGTTACCGGACGCCCTGGGGAAGCCGGTACAATATGCACCGTTCCCCGATAGGGCTCCTCATCACTTGCGCTTTGGGCAAGGGCGGAGTCGGTTGCAACCGACAGCGCTAAGGCGGTAAAGCCGGCTGGGACCAGTGCCCAGTATTGATTCAATAGTCTATCTTGGCTGTGACGTATCACTTTTCCACTCTCCAGGTTGCTTTGCGTTTTTCAATGCGCTTCATCAGTCACAACGGATGACTGATAACCTTTCGGCGCAACCATGGTGTCTTGGAAAAAATGACGTTTTAATTCCTCAAAAATTAAGTTCTTATTAAGCTAAAATGGACTGGTATTCGCGGTTTTCCATCTAGCCGCGAGCAACTGCGGTTCATTGCTGGTGAATGGTTATCATGGCCTCGTCCCCGGTCTGAATGATGCTGAGGGCTTTCCCGTCGCCCGTTTGGCCCAATTCGGCGGATAAGCCGTTGCCGTTTTGAATCAGTGACAGGTTATTGCCGTTCCCCATCTGGGTTTGCGCAGCCTGGTTGGCCGCGCCGTTTTGCTCCAAGTGGGTCATGTTATCCATGCCGAACTGGTATTGAACGGCAAAATTATCGCTGCCTTGAGTGAGTGTCGCTTGGTTATTGGAACCGGCCTGAAGTTGCTGTGACAGATTACCGGTGTCTTGTTGGATATCCGCGTTATTGGCATCGCCTTGTTGTTCGAGCTGGGCATCGTTGGCGTCACCGAATTGGAGTAACTCCGCCCGGTTACTGGTGCCCGTCTGATCAATTTCGGCGTGGTTCGTTTTCCCTGTCTGACGCACCACGGCGCGATTGCCGCCACCCACTTGATCAATTGTGACCACCGAGCCGGCCAGCGCTGCTTGGCTTAAAACGCTGCTTAACAGCAACCCGGCTATTGGTAATGCATTAGTCATAGCAACACCTTGAAGGAAAAAGGGTCACGACCTCGCTACTGTCCAAGCCAGCAAGCTGTGACCCATGACTACTGCTGATAGGAGTGAACTACATCATAGGTACTAAGCGTTAAAACTGGGTGACGATGGCTTCGTTACCATTACCACTTTGATATACTTCAGCCAGATTTGCATTGCCGTCTTGCACCACATCGGCAATATTGTCGTTACCGCTTTGATCAATGAAGGTTAAGTTTGCCTCACCGTTTTGTTCGACGAGCGCGTCGTTACCGTCACCGCTTTGGTACACTTCAGCCAGGTTTGCGAAACCGCTTTGCAGGACATCGGCTAAATTGTCGTCGCCGCTTTGGTCTATATAGGCTTCGTTAGCTTCACCTGTCTGGTCGACATAGGCTTGATTATTATTCCCACCTTGGATGACGTTGGCAAAATTCGCGTCGCCGCTCTGAATGACATCAGCAAAGTTACCGTCACCAACTTGGTCGACATAGGCAATATTATCATCCGCCATTACGCTGGCCGAACTCAAAGCCATAGCGACTAATAGTGCGTAAAGTTTCAGTTTCATAGCCATAACACCTTTCTGCATTGCCGGCCGCTTCGGGTTTCCATCGAAAGGGCAAGAGCGGCCGCTGACTTGCCATCCCGAATAAGCGGTTATTGCTTGGAGCGCGCTACCACACCTTTACGTCGGCTCGTCTACCTGCGAAACTAACTGGTTGTTATTTCTCGCGGACGTCGACGATGGAGAATCGGGACGGGGTTGAACGTTTTTTTCGGCCCGATACAGTTCGATAATCTGTTTGCCGCGCTGATGATCACGAAAGACCCACAGGCCACTCTGTGCCCCTTCAGCGATCAGCGCATAGACGGCTTTTTCAATCGCCTGTTTAATGGCCTCTTGCCCCGGTTCGTTGGTGGTATAGCCGGCTTCGACTTCCAACAGCTCCTTGAAACTGACGAACTTGAATACGCTGGCGCTGACCCCGATTGAGGCGATGGTCTTGCGCGCCATCACCGATTTCAGAATCTCGCCGGTCTGGGTGCTAGTCGCCCGCAGATACACCGTGACAGTATCCTGGCGATATTGGGTGTTGGCGCCGACGCCCAGATAGCGCGCGCCCAGCCCCCCGGTTTGGGTATTGGTGTCAAAAGAGATAATCCCCGCCTTCCAGAATCAGGCCGGCGAACAGCATGGGTGGCAATAGTCGCTCGGTTTCGCCGTAGCGCTTGCGCATTTCCTTAATGATCTGCCGTTCCTTTAGCAGGTTGTCCAGACGGGAGCGTTCGAGGACGGTAAACCACTGGCCACGACCCGCATCCTGCAATGCTTTGATTAAGATCGAGGTTGCTCCTTGGGTCACCGCTCTGGAATAGTTAGTAACGTTCTCGCCGGGTTTCAGTTGCCCGGTTTGATCCGAGTAATCGTAAACCGCCACCACCAACTTGCGCTCCGGCGGCGGCAGTTCCAACAGCTCATTGTGAATGGGCGTGGTTTCGGTAACGGTGGGGGGATCCGACGGGACGGAGTTAGTGGTGGCGCACCCGCCAAGGCTGCTAGCGAGAAGGGCTGCGGTGAAAAATCTGTACATCAGGTCGGCTCTGTACAATTCTCGCCCGGTTCAATCCAGCTGCAGAGTCGGTATGTCGATCACGGTGGTGTTGCCGTTGGACGTATCTATGATTTCGACCCTAATGCCTTCTAGCCCGCGTTCGAAATTGATAGTCTGATCGTCGAACGTGATCGATCCGCTTTCTGCGGCGTTTTCGCCAAAAATCGCCTCCACGACTTGGTTGGCCAGCGCGTTGAGCAACCGCCCTTCCAAGGCGCGGGCGAATTGCGCGCTGGGATCGTCGTCGCGGCGCTGTTGGTCCGGGTCCTTGAATCTGTTCTGTGCCTGGGCGCTATTGAGTAGAAACGGGCCGTTGAGTGGCCGACCGCCGAAGGATGGATTAACCGGTTGGTAAACCAGTTCGCTGCCGTGTGCTGCGGTCAAAGTGAACGTCAAACAAAAGGACACGGCTAAGGTACAAATCACGGTTCGCATGGCAAACAACCTCGTCGACCTATCCTCGGGAATAAGGGCCAATCACTTGTTGCGATCTCCGCCGTTGGCCCTGCTCCGGTGACTCGAGAACCGAATGGTATAGCCCCAGGTATCCAGGCGATCGGGAATCGCGTTGAGCGCGATGGTCATGCGACGCTGCCCTTCGTTGCGAGGCACTTCATGGAGGAGGTAACTGGGGTAGAGCACCAGGTCGCCGGGATGGGTTTCCGGGCCGATCCATTTGTTACCGTTGTACGGGCCGATACTGGCATCCGGATTGTCGTTGCTAAAGATGAACTCGCGGCCACCGATACTCCGGTGAAACACTGTCCTCGCCGACGGGTGACTTTCCGTAAGGTAAATGATGCCGGAAATGAAGCTGTTGGAATGGGCGTGAATGGCTTGGTAACCGCCCGGTTCCAATACATTGGTCCAAATCTCTTTGATCATCCAGTCGAGTTCTTGTCCAAACAGCAGCTCGCCGAATTTAGTCAAATGCGGCGTTACCAGCTCATTGACCCGCTGATATGGGCTTTCGGCAGCGGGGTCGGCAATATCGGTATGGTGAAGTAACGACGACTTCGCATTGATTTGCGTATCCGCTGCCAAAATATGCTCGACGCAAGCTTGCACCAGATTCGCTGGTAACAAGCCACTCACTTTCATGAAAGGCGTAGGAAACAGCGCTTTGACGGTGACATCCGTCATGAGTCTTCGGCACCGGATTTTGATGCTACAAACGGGCTTGTTTTGAACGTCGGCATGGGCTTCAAGCCCACGTCTTTCAGCGATACTTCGCGATCACCATCGCTATCGACAGCGAGAATCATACGTTCCAGATGCTTGCGGAACTCGCTGACGCTGATCCGGTCGTCGCCATTGGCATCCGCGTCCCGGAACAACGCTATGCCAATGTCATCGGGCACCGTGCGGTGGGTGAGCGCATACTCATTTTTCGACAGGGTTCGAGATTGGTCCCGATCGATCGGTGCCATAACTGAGCGAAGTGATCATCGACTTCCGAGGGATCGACAGTGCCGTCAAGATCACAATCGAGCCGGCTAAAAATGGCTTTCACTATAGCTTTGGCGTGGCTTTTTTCGATACCGTTAGTCTCGCCAAGACTGATTCCGGATGTCATCAGCAAACCGGTCATACAGCTAAGCAGGAGGACCGCGGGGATTCTCATTATCAAGTGTCTCCTAACCGAGTCGTGGTAGGTCGGGTTAGGCCGTAGGCCGTAACCCGACATTGGACTGCAATCTCAACGTGCTACTCGACTTCAATGAAAATCGGGTTACTGTAGAACCAAACATCGCTCCAGGCTTCGAGGTCCTTATCCAACTTGCCCTCGACATGCGGCGGGCACAGCGGATCATTACAGGCGATATTGTCTTTCAAATTGTCAGCCAAGGGATTCCCGTCCACATCACGCGCGTGAGGCGTTGCGGGAGGCAGATTGGAACCACGCACCCGAATGTAGCTGTCACCTTCGACGCGGAAGCTATAAGTCAGGCGCTTGTCTTCACGGCGGCCCAGGCTAGAACCAGTCCATTGTTGGGCGATCTTGGTGCTCTCGGGCGCCAATGGATTGTAGTATTCCGGGCTGGTCGGCGGGATCACGCCGAACACTCTGCCCGTGATTAAATCGACGTGCGCCAGTTCCGGCTGGTTGATGGGCTGCTCAGTCCCAATTTGCAACAAGGCTGGGTTATTGAATTTGTAGGGGCTGCGGTTAGCGCCTTCCGGATCGCGCAATTCCAGGGTGACTCGCACCCGGGCACCATCACGAACTTTGAGCGTTTCACCCATGGTGGCGCAATCATTGCCAACACACGCCGTGAACTCCATCTTGTCGATGAGTTGGCCCTGCACCACGAAGGTATTGCCACTGCGCAGCGCATCGACGACATCCCGAGCTGGATTGTTGGGATTGTTGTCGATCACATAGGTGTAGTTGTCTTGGTACTCGCCGGGCCAGAAGTCGTTGTCGGACTCGAAGTCCAGTGGTCCAAAGGAACCGCGATTGTGCCAGTCCGAAGAGCCGAAGAACCAGAAGCGGCGACCTTCGCTGAGCATTGCGTCCCACATGGTGCGAATGCCCGGACGGCTGAGTACGGTACGCGGAACGTTGTCGCAGTTGACGCCGGGCACTTGGCATTCCGGTGTGGTGGCCGGGTTGATCGGATTGCCGTTGAAATCTAATCCCGGTTTGGAAACCTCGGCGCCTGCATAAGCCCCGGTGCCGCCATAAGTCCAAAATCCCGCTGTAGGACGACCACCGCTGTAAGAGCCACGATTCGGTTGCGCTTGGTGACCCGGCTGAGATTCAAAGCCGATAGCGGCTTCCGGCACCAAGGTGTTGGCATCGCGCATGTGCTCGACATTCCAGCCACGGTTTTCTCCGGGCAAGTATGCGCCCTGGCGCTCGACGTGAGCTTGAACGAAGAAACCTTCGCCGGGGAATTTCTCTTCCATCCACAGAATGGCGGCTACCGATTTTACGTGCTCGCCGTTGTCCTCAATATTAATACCGTCGACCAGGGTCGAATTGTAGTCCGCCGTCCCTTCCTCGGGGCGATTCACAAACAGTTGCTTGAGTTTGTTGTTGTTTGCTTCGGAAATTTCGCAAGTCCAGCCCTGACCGCCACCTTGGCTGGTATCGTCTGAGTTGCGCGCGAAGCAATACTCGAACTGCGCAAGCGCATCAGCGCGGGGTTCCGCACCGTATTGACCGGTGATGATGGAGTTGGAAGCATGTTCGTGGCCGGGAACAACCCATTCCAGCCCCAGGAAGGCGACCTTGTCGTCGTTGCCGGGATATTCCCGTTCATCGACAATATCGCCGAGATTGAATTCTTGCAGGGACTGCCAACGCCACATGTCCTGAACGGTTTGAGTGACTTCCGTACCATCATAATTAGTTATGTTGAAATCGCGTGTGCGTTCGTCGCCCTTGATTATTTCGCCATCTTCAGCGCTTAGGGTGTTGGTCCATAACCCTACGCCCGAGCCACCGCCGAACGAATGATAAAGGAAGTCGGATACCCGGCAGTCGCGCGGGCCGCGCCCGGAATGACCGACATGAATGAACCAATCGTGACGCGCCAGCGCTTCACGGGTCAGCGTGCGCACCGAGGTTGATCCATCGGAGCAAGTCGTGTGGTTGTGAAAATCGCCGGCGCGGTACTCGCCTTCGCCATCCGGTTCAGCCGGAGGAGGAAGATCACCGCCCGGATTACCGACGATGATGTTTTGGGCGATCGCGGAACTCGACGCCGCTAAGGCGGCGAGAACCGCCGCCGTTAACACCTTTCTATTAAATACCTTATTGTTGCTATAGCCCATAGTTTTTCTCTCTGAAGTGTTGGTGATCGTGAGTCAAGACAAGTCGATGCAAAGATTGCCGTTGGGGTAGCTAATATCGGTCAGCGGGTAACCGAGTTGGCTTTCGAGCCAGGACGCGACTCTAAAGAGTTTTCGTTACGAGGAAGGCATGGATTTATGACATTTCTATTACAGCGGTTTGGCCTTTGACGTTTTCCATTGATCGTGAGCTTGGCAGCACCGCCCATCATTAGCGGGCGGTTTTTGTGGTTGTCATGCTGCTGTCACATTCCGCTGATTTACTAAAAAATCGATAATTCACTCATCAGCCTTTTCCTCATGGTTTTATCTCTACTTAAACAACCGTTAATTCAGTTTTTATTACTGGGAACAGTCATTTTCGTCATGGATCGGGTCGTTATCGGCAGTCAAGAAGACCCGCGCCGCATTCAGATAGATGATTCCAAATACGCTGAAATTGCTGGCATTTATAAAGACAATCAGGGCCGCGCGCCAAGCGAACAGGAAATGGCCGATCTAACGGTCAAATGGGCGCAAAACGAGGTGCTGTACCGAGAAGCCCGCTTGATGGGACTCGACAAGGGCGACGAGATGATTCGTCAGCGCCTCATTCTGAAATTACGCAACGTGTTATTTAATCGTGTCGTGATAGGCCCCCCGACAGAACAGAAATTGCTCGCCTGGTTTGAGAAAAACCGCGCCGCCTATGATCGACCCGATGCATACGACTTCGAACAATTTAAGGTTGGCGGTCCGGAAGCATCCGCTCAAGCTAGTGAACTAGCCGCTGCATTGGCCGCCAACCCGACTTCCACCGAATGGCAGAGCAAAACCCGTCGCTACCAAAAACGACCCGCTGAGAATCTCGAATTTTTGTTTGGAAAAACTGACGCAGCAGCCCTTATTAATAGCCCCGAAAATCAATGGACGCCTGTCCGATCAGCGGCTGGTTGGCACTTTGGCTCGAATCAACTGCGCGGTATCCGGGCAAAGCCGGCGATTTTCGACACGATCCGTTCTCAGGTGGGTGAGGATTGGAAGGCGCAAGCCATGCAAGCTGAACTAGCCGAAGCGTTGCGTGGCATTGCAGCACGCTATGACATTCGGATAGAACTGAATACCCCTCCCGAAGGATGGGATTTACAACAGATCGAAGCCGTTAGACTCGCTATGGAAAGTGGCGAATGAGTCGATCAAGTCTCAGACCGATCACAGCAATCACACTGCTGTTTATTCTGTTTGCGCCGCAATGGTGTTGGTCTCACGAAACCCCGATTGCCCTTCTGGAAATACGCGAGACCCGAGAGGGCGTTTATCTGATCTATTGGACCTATTCCTCATCGACCAACATGCAGCCGCCCACAGCAGTGTATCCCGAACATTGCCGGCATGACGAACCACGGCTGGACTGCGGTGAAAAAGGCTTGTTTGGCCGATTGAGTTTCGAGCGTCTGGGGTTGAGCTACTCGGCGGTGGTAGTGAGGCTTACCCGTTTGGATCAATCCACCCAGAGTATTACCCTGACCGGCGCAGAACCCAGCATCGTCCTAACCCCCGACGGTCGCTTACCACTTTCTCAAGTATTCGCTTCTTATGTGCCGTTGGGCTTCGAGCATATTCTGCTTGGTATCGATCACCTGCTGTTCGTGCTGGGATTAATGCTGTTGGTGAACCGTGTCGGCACGCTGATCAAAACAATTACTGCCTTCACCATCGCTCACAGCATCACGCTGGCAGCGGCCACCTTGGGTTGGATCGGGGTACCGGAAGCGCCGGTGAATGCTGCTATTGCGCTCAGCATCGTGGTCGTGGCGGTAGAGGTGATACAAGAAGCCGCGGCGAGCCGAGCTGGACAGGCCGTTACCCGTGGGCGGTGGCTTTCGGCTTTGGTTTATTGCACGGATTCGGTTTCGCCAGCGCCCTGACAGATATAGGTCTACCGCCAGAAAATGTGCCGGCTGCTCTGCTGTTCTTTAACGTCGGCGTAGAGATCGGACAAGTCTGTTTTCGTTTTACTGGTGCTGGCCCTGCTGTGGTCGCATCGCCGGTTGCAAGCCGAGTTGCCCCGCTGGTCAGAAACCTTCAGTGTTTACGTCATGGGCACGGTGGCGAGCTTCTGGTTTATCAGTCGTCTAGCCAATATCGTGTTACCGAGGGTAGTCCTATGAAAATCAATGCACAGTTTCCTGCCATTCGCCTGCTAATGACCTGCTTGTTAATGTTTGTTGTTACTAACGCCTACGCCCATGCCGAAGTCGGCGTTGCCGGTGGCCTGATTAGTGGTTTCTTACATCCCATTTTCGGCCTGGATCATCTGGTTGCAATGGTTGCCGTAGGGTTGTGGGGGGCGCAACTGGGCCGGCCGGCCATTTGGGTGTTGCCTATCACTTTTCCGGTCGTGATGGCTTTTGGCGGCCTGCTGGGTATCATGGGAATGCCGCTACCGTTGATCGAGGTAGGTATCTCGGTTTCGGCCCTGGTGCTGGGGCTGATGGTGGCCATGGCTTTGCGTCCTCCGCTATGGGTCGCGGGTCTGCTGGTCGCGTTCTTTGCAATCTGGCACGGGCATGCGCACGGTACCGAATTACCGGCAGCGGCGAATCCTCTGGCTTATGCCATCGGCTTTGTCATCTCCACCGGCCTGCTGCATCTATGCGGAATTGTTTTGGGGATACTCGTTGCTTGGCCCATGGGTACTTGGGTCGTGCGCTGTGCCGGCGCCGGTATCGCGGCAATCGGCGTGTATTTCATCGGCTTGAATCTGTTCGCTGCTTCGTGATGCGTCAGTGGCTGGTGCTGGCGGGTGTGTTGTGCCTATTGCCTAATCAAGCGGCGGCGCATTTGGTATCGACCCGGTTCGGCGAACTTTACAGCGGTATGCTACATCCGCT
>JAAUQA010000382.1 GCA_012032855.1 Candidatus Competibacteraceae bacterium | reverse complement strand
GCAAACGGCCGGTGGGATAATCGTTGATATAGCCATTGCCGCCCAAACACTGAATGGCTTCCAAGGCCATCCAGGTGGCTTTTTCGGCGGCGTAAAGAATCGCGCCTGCGGCGTCTTTGCGGGTAGTTTCGCCTCGATCACAAGCCGCACCCACCGCATAAACATAGGCTTTGCAGGCGTTCATCGTCGCGTACATGTCGGCGAGCTTGCCTTGCATTAACTGGAATTCGCCGATAGGCGTATCAAATTGCTTACGCTCATGCACATACGGCAGCACAGCGTCCATACACGCCTGCATAATACCCAGCGGCCCACCGGCCAGTACGGCGCGTTCATAATCCAAACCGCTCATCAATACCTTGACGCCTTCGTTAAGTGGACCGAGGACGTTTTCTTCCGGCACTTCGCAATCTTCGAACACCAACTCGCAGGTGTTGGAACCGCGCATACCGAGCTTATCCAGTTTCTGAGCGGTGGAGAATCCGGCAAAGCCCTTCTCAATCAGGAATGCAGTGATACCACGTGGTCCCGCTTCTGGTAAGGTTTTGGCGTAGACCACCAAGGTGTCGGCTTCAGGTCCGTTGGTAATCCACATCTTGCTGCCGTTGAGAATATAGCGATCGGCTTTTTTATCGGCCCGCAACCGCATCCCGACCACATCGGAACCGGCGCCGGGTTCGCTCATCGCCAATGCCCCGACATGTTCGCCGGAGATCAGCTTGGGCAGATAGCGGCTTTTCTGTGCCGCGCTGCCGTTGCGACGAATTTGATTGACGCACAGGTTGGAATGCGCGCCGTAGGATAAGCCCACCGAAGCGGATGCCCGGCTGATCTCTTCCATGGCGACGATATGAGCGACATAACCCATGTCACTGCCGCCATACCCTTCTTCCACGGTGACGCCGAGTAAGCCTAGATCACCGAATTTTAGCCACAGATCGGCAGGAAATGTGTTGTTGCGATCGATTTCGGCGGCACGAGGGGCAATTTCCTTAGCGGCAAACGCTTGTACGGAGTGTCGCAGCGTATCGACTGTATCGCCGAGCGCGAAATTCAGGGAGGGAAAGTGCACCATTGGTCTCTCCAAGTGCGTTGATGTATCTAAAAAAATAGCAGAATGAGGGCGCTGATGTTACGACGTTGCGGTTTGTTAATAAGCAATACATTATATTACGTTTACGTAAACGTCAATATATAACTGGATTTTTAGTGTGGTTAGGGTGCTTTCAACTGACTGTTACTCAGTCCGGTCCAACTCGTGAATCTTGCGTTCCTGTTTGTTGATTGACCGCATTGGCTGTTCCAATTCGGTCAGGCGCTTGGCGCATTCGCCTTCAGCGCTGTCGATCTCGTATAAAACCGCTTCGATGTCACGCTGCTGTTGTTTGAGAATCGCGCGCCGTTCACGCAAGATTTTGACGAATCGACGTAGCTGCCTTTCCTCACCGCCTGCGCTATCGAACAACTCAAACAATTCCCGGATTTCGCCCAGACTGAAACTCAAGCGCTTGCCACGCAGAATCAATTTCAGGCGGGTGTGATCGCGATGACTATAGATCCGTTTACGGCCTTCGCGTTGCGGATTCAACAGCCCCTGATCTTCGTAAAAGCGGATGGCACGGGTGGTCACGTTGAATTCTCGGGCAAAGTCGGTAATGGTGTAAGTGGCGGGGATTAGCTTGCGGTTCATGGACGATATCAGCAGATTCCAAGATGATTTTGCCCATCATATCACGTTTACGTAAACGTTAAGCTGCTCGCCACACCTGCGTTTCCCCCGTAGAATATTCATTATGTCGTAACAAACCGCTGCGGAGAATCGCTATGACTAAAGACTTATGGGATGGCCAAGCAGGCAGTTTCGGGCCGACCAATTGGACCGCCGGGGCTATCTCTCCCCACGTAGATGTATTGGAAAATGACCGTGAAATCATGGTTTTGCTGGAACTGGCGGGAGTCCGGCAAGACGATATTCACCTGTCGATTCACAACGGAGTCCTGGTCGTCTATGGCGAAAAACGCCCCCACAACAAAGAAGAATGGGAACGCAGTCATTATCTGGCGGAGCGAGCCTTCGGAACGTTTCGTCGCACCATCAACCTACCCTATGGGCTGGACGACGCATCGGCGGAGGCGGAATTCAGCGATGGGGTGTTGACGATTCATATCCCACGGGTAAAGGACGTCATCCCTGTAGGTCGAAAAATCCCCATAACAAACGTGAAGAAACCCGATAATGGTTGAACTAACCCATTTCAATGCCGCCGGCGAGGCGCACATGGTCGATGTCGGTAATAAGGACATCACCCAACGCATCGCCATTGCCGAGGGTTATATCTCAATGCAGCCGTTTACATTGCAGCGAATCATTGCCGGTGATCATAAAAAAGGTGATGTGCTGGGAATCGCCCGGATTGCCGGCATTATGGGGGCTAAGAAAACAGCGGAACTGATTCCGCTGTGCCATCCCTTGGCGTTGACCCGAGTGGAAGTAGAACTCGATCCGCACAGCCGGGACAACGCCGTGCATTGCCAAGCCACGGTGGAAACCCGGGGTCAAACCGGGGTGGAAATGGAAGCCCTGACTGCTGTGCAAATCGCCTTGTTGACCATTTACGATATGTGCAAAGCCGTCGATCGGGGCATGACTTTGGATGGCGTGCGGCTGCTGGAAAAATCCGGCGGTCGTTCCGGGCATTGGCGGCGGGAATCATGAGCGATAGCAAGTCATGTTAATGAGCGATACGCTGTATATCGACACGTCGCAAGCGCTCGTTGAATTCTGCCAATCACTGCAAGGCAGCGACTGGATTGCGCTGGATACGGAATTCATCCGTGAGCGCACCTATTATCCTCAACTGTGTTTGATTCAGATTGCCGACGCCAATCGGATCGCCTGTATCGATCCGTTGGCACTGGACAATTTGGAGCCGCTGTTAACGATTTTCTACGATCCGGGCATCACCAAAGTGTTGCATTCCGCCTCGCAGGATTTGGAAATCTTTTTCCATCTGCGCGAAACTGTACCGAAGCCGGTGTTCGATACCCAAATCGCCGCTACGCTAATGGGCGGAGGCGATCAGATCGGCTATGCGGCTTTGGTAAAAATGCTGCTCAACGTAGACTTGGATAAATCACAAACTCGCACCGATTGGAGCCAACGCCCATTGGAACCGGCTCAACTCAGCTATGCAGCCGACGATGTCCGCTATTTGCGGCAGATTTATCAACTGCAACGAGAGGAATTAGCCAAGCAGAACCGGCTCGCCTGGTTGGCGGATGATTTCACAGCGCTGTGCGATCCTAAACGCTATCGGGTTCAGCCTGAATCGGTCTGGCAGCGGATTCGAGGCAGTAATCAATTGCGGGGTGTGCAATTGGCGGTATTGCGCGCCTTAGCAGCGTGGCGGGAACACCGGGCGATGGCTTCCAACCGCCCCCGCCGTTGGATACTAGGGGATGATCCGCTGTTGGCATTAGCTCGCCAAATGCCAGGCAACCTCAATCAGCTACAACGGGTTCGCGGTCTGGAACCCGCGATGATCAAGCGCTATGGCGACAGCATCCTGGACGTAATCCAGCAGGCTTGCCAAGAACCTAAAAATAACTGGCCCACCGAACCGACGCAGCAGCGACTCAGCATCGAACAAGAGGCGCTGGCGGATGCCATGATGGCGGTGGTGCGCTTGTGCGGAGCGCATGAAGGCGTAAGTCCGCAAGCACTGACTAGCCGTAAGGAGCTGGAACATTGGCTGGCGACTGGCGAAGATATTGCGCTGATGCACGGCTGGCGTGCGGCCCTGGCGGGCGACAAGGTTCAAGCTTTAGTGCGAGGAGAATTACGTTTGGAGGGCAGCGACGAAGGCTTGCGGATAACTTCATGATCATCATGAAGCGAGTTACGGTGAAAAATCAAACAAGTGCCCAACTCCTCTCCCCAACCACAAGAACAATTCAATGGGGAATTCCACGATGATCTCAATAAAATCCAAGAACCAATTATCGGCTTGACGTTGCCCCCTTCTTTACTGGGCCAGATAAAATAGGCCGCTACGAAACAGATCATAGCGCCTGCTAAATGAATCCAACTCAGCCCAGCGCTTATAAACTCGTATAACAGCAACAGGGCGGCGATAAAAACGATAATCGCCAACAGCTCTCTCAAGATAGTCATGACCGATCATGGCTCGTTGGTATCTGCCAAAA
>JAAUQA010000381.1 GCA_012032855.1 Candidatus Competibacteraceae bacterium | reverse complement strand
TAACATTCAATCAAACCTCCGCGTCCTGGAAATTAAAACAGGCTTGGTCTTCCCTCAAGACTGAATCGTCGCTACGCGCAACCACTAACGACAAATTATCCCCCGCCCCGGCACGCCAAGCCGCATCCCGCCACACTCTCGTTTGCGCCTCCACATCCAGCACCGGATCGAATAGATTCCACATTTTGTCCTCGCCTATTTCGTCATGAATACCATCGCTGCACAGCACCAAGGTATCGCCATGTTCCAGCGCAACGATAACCCGGTGTATCGCGAAATCACCCTCGTCGTGGTCCGCGCACAGCACATGCTCCAGCGCACCGTATAGGGCAGCATATTCCCTATCGGGCTTGGCCTCACCTCGATCAATCAGACTCTGCAACACGGTGTGATCTTTCGAGAGCCGCTGCCATTGCCCGTTCTGTTTTACCTGATACACCCGCGAATCGCCCACGTTGAGTATAGCGGCTTGCCGGTCACGAATATGGACTATCGCAATGGTAGACGCGGTACCGAATGTTTTGGGATTGCTGGCCAACTTATCCGCCAGACGCCCTTGGACGAGCCGAATATGCCGATTGGCAACGAATCCGTCATAACGCCATTCGGGGTGGTCGCGGACTGCCCTAACCAGTTCCTCCAACACGATCCGGCTTGCCTGTTGCGGCGCGATCCGGCGATTGCCGCCACTGGCTGCTACGCCATCGGCCACGCCAAGAAACACATCGCCCGCCGCCAAAGACAACGTGGTAATCGGCAACACGTTCTGCTGATAAACCGTATCCGCTATCAACAGACAATCCTGCTGCTGGCGGCAGATTTTGCCGCGATGCATGGTATAAGCGACATTCAACATCACAGGCGTTTTAAAACGTGAGGGAAATCAGTCACAAGTCACATTGAACCTGCTCATAGAGTCGCGCTGAGGCGCGAGACGTGGCCAGCTTGGCGCTGGTGGGTTCTCGGTCTTTCGCCGCCAATTCAGCGCTCAGCCGATTATAGAACGCCTTGGCGCTGGGGGTTTCCTCCAACAGTTCAAACTGGCGTACCACAACAGCCACGTCTCCCGGCGTGAGGCAACGGAGTACTTTCACCGCATCTTCATACACAACAGCCTGATTGAGCATACCGCCCAACCGGACGAATTCTTGTACAAACAACGCCCAGCGTTGAGCCGGTTTGAGGTAATCGAAGCGAATCTTCCAGGGGAAGCGTCGTAGACTGGCCGCATCCAGGGTGTCCATTAAATTGGTGGTGCAGATAAAGATGCCCTCAAAGCATTCCATCTGGGTGAGCAGTTCATTGACTTGCGTCACCTCCCAAATATGTTGCGCACCGCGCCGATCGTTTAGGAAGGAATCGGCTTCGTCCAACACCAACAGCGCATCGCCTTGACGTGCTTCGTCGAACATCGTAGCGATGCGCTGTTCGGTTTGGCCGACATACATATCCAACAAGTCGGAGGCGCGTTTGACGATCACATCCTTGCTCAACTGATCAGCCATGTAGCGCGCCAGTTCGGATTTGCCGGTACCGGCTGGGCCGTGGAAGCAGAACACGCCGTGCGGACGGCGTTGCAATGCGGCGATGAGTTTGTGAATGTCGTGATCGATATTCAGAAAGCGCAGATCATAGGCAGTCGGCGTAACACCATTGACGGTGGCGCGTCGCTGACCGAGCAAAACCGCTGAACGGTCGAGCGCTTGCAATACCAGTGCACGATCCGCTTCCAGTTCACCGTTGCCCGCATGACGGACCAGTTTAGCGGCACGTTCCAATTGCGCCGGGGTCAGTTGCTCGCAGGCGGCAATCCGGTCAAGCCAGTCGTCGTTACCGGCCCAAGCGCCGAGATGGTGGTGGGCGATTTCGGCACGTACTGACCGAGGCGGTGTTGCAAACCGGATCGCATAATCGAAGCGCCGCCGATAGGCTTGGTCCATCAACCGGGCATCGTTAGTCAGCCACAGTGTCGGTACCGGATTATTTTCCAGGGTGCGATTCAGCCACGCTTTGCCGCCCGCAGCTTGATGGTTTCCGCCAAACAATTTCGTTAGCGGGTTGTGATCGAACACGTCCTCCACTTCGTCAAACAACAGCAGTGCATTATCCCAATGGGATAGCAAGTGCTGGCACAGGTTAAAGGTGCGTAATCGCTCCACACCCCGAGTAGGGTTGCCGTCTGCATCCTCATAATCAACTTCATACACCTTCGATCCCATCGCGTCGGCCAGCGCCCCGGCATATTCGGTCTTTCCCATGCCCGGCGGACCATACAGCAGCAGGTTGGTGCCAGCGAGGCGGTTTTGTAATGTCGAACGCAATAAGCCCAAAGCGACATCTGTATCGCGGCTTAGATGTGGGAAATTGGCTAAATTCAAGGTGCGTTTTGGCGAGGGTTTAAGGAAACACGCCGCTAACGCCTCAGCATCCTGGTGGGGGACCAGCAGAATTTTTGGCAGATCATTGCGGGCTTGCAACTGGTCTTCCAGATCCGAGTTCCGCTGGCCTAAGGTCACCAATCCGGTTGTTAGCAGTGTGCCGGTTGGATGAAGTGCTGCGCGAATCTCATCCGATTTCAATCCATTGATGATGGCCAGCAGCCGGTAAAAGGAAGCGAGTGTGACTTGTTGTGATTGATGAGCGATAGCGTGAAGAAAACTTCGGTCTGATGCCAAAAACAGCGCAAAACAGAGTACAGCTTGTTCGGCTTCATTCAGTCCTAGCAATTCCTTGAGAAATCCCAAGTTACGGACCAATGGCAATCCTGCGTTCAGCTTGATACGCCCCAGTGCTGCCCGCCGTCGTTGCAGTTTTTTTAAGACACAAGCTCGCGATCGATGAATGTCATACGACTTATTATCTTGATCGATTTGTTCCATCAGCTTTGCGGCCCAGTCCTCCAATCCCATGATGAGCAGAAAGTCTCCGTTATCCAAACAATCTGGATAGACATAATGTCGCCGTCGACTTTCGCCTCGTGTCCAGCCTAGCAGCAGAGCAAGGTCTAGCAACCAACGGCCCAGCAAGACACGATAGGCAGAAGTATCGTCCTCATACGGTGCGATGAAATGGGTGGACTGAGCTTGTAAGAAGCTAGGAAGAGTCATGAGCGCTCCAATCAGATCAAGAAAGAATGGAGAACAACAATACGGCGATTGTCCGACAGGATGCGTCGGTTGTATGGCTTAACAGAAATTGAACTTAAAAAACGCACTCAATACGCCACGTCCGACGCATGTTGTCGCAACAGGTGCTCATTCTTAGCATATTGCCAGCGGATTGTTGCCGCTAGCGTCTATCGTCTCATTCACTGAGTTCAAAAGGATCGCGCCATGCCCCGCAAATCAATCCTAGACCCCCAAGTCAAAGCCTTGCTAGAAAATCTGAACCTGGATGCCGACGAAGACGACAGTCTCGTCGAGCCAACCGAGGAAGTCGGCCAGTACCTGGTTGTGCTATTGGAGCGCTTGAACAATGGCCATGAACGGACACTGCGTCCGGGTATGCTGGCGAAGTGGAAGCCGGGTTTGAAGAACCGCCGCTACCCGCGTTATGCGGAGCCGGTGGTGGTGGTCGCGTTGCTTGATACGCCGATCAATGATACTGAAATGGGATCCGGTTTACCCTACTTTCAGGAGCCGCTGGATTTGCTGCTGGGAATCATGCGTGGTGAAGATCACGAGTTTATGGTCTACCATGCCGATCGACGGCGCTTTCAGCCCTATGATATTAGTGAAGGCTGAGCGTTTCGGCTTCAATGATTTGATGGAGCAATAGCCTTTGGCCGCGAAGCCCGCCAGACTATCGGTTGCTTGGGGAGTTGCCATGAAAGAAGACGCCATCACGACCTTTAACCGTCGCCTGCGTATTCTGGCGATGTTCAAAGGCAAAACGCCGCTTACTACACCGATGATTCACAAGCGCTTGCAGGGGAACCGACGAGTCTATGGACGAGCGGTCGGTGCAGCGTGTCCTAGCGATGCTGGCGGAAGCCGGTTATCTGGACGTCGTGAATCCTGATACCAAGCCCTTACAATGGCGTTGGCCCCAATACAAGAAATTCATGACCTTACCCCGGATGGCCGACCACGAGGTGCTGGCATTCCGGTTGTTGGAGCGATTTCTAAAACCGCTGATTCCCCGTGATATTTACCAAGGATTGCGACCCTACTTTGAGACTGCCAGGGGAGAGCTTGACGATATGCCCGGCG
>JAAUQA010000380.1 GCA_012032855.1 Candidatus Competibacteraceae bacterium | reverse complement strand
TGATTGCTGTTCGACTTTAACCTGATAATCGTTGAATAACCGCAGAATGGCTTGCGCGCCTTGGGATACCGGCTCAAGCTCGTGTTCCGAGCCAACAGTACCGCTACATAGTTGGTGTAGATGGCGTCGTTGAACGTCATTTAGATAGTGCTCAAGGTTCGGTGGGTTTCCGACAGGCTGTTCGTTAGGCGCCGAGCTGTCGGATAGTTCGGGCGAGAGCATAATACCCCATCGCCGCCAATTGTTGGGACAAGGTATGAGCTACGGCCTGAGGATTGAGGCTTAGTGACTCATTGGCGATGATAATCCTGGGCAAATCCTGGGTGAGTTCCAACAGCCGTTTGGTCCATAATTCCCATAACGCCACGCCGACGGGCAAGGGACAGTCATACACGGTTTGCAGTGTGGCGGCGAAACCCAACGGTGTATGGGGCAGGCAAAGAATGCAAAGCGGCTTTTCCAACACCGAAAGCCATAGCGGCAACAGTACGCACATATCTCTGTCCGCCAGCACTACATGAGTCTGTTTGTCCAAGTCGGCGAGAATCTGTCGGGCTTGCTGCTGAAAGAACCGGACGGTTTCTTGTTCCCAATGGTCGATTTCGGGAGGGGCTGTTAACCATTCCATGTCTCTCACTTGGCGCATCATTTCGCGATGCAAGGTGTCTTTTGAACCATCGAAACAGATCGGTATTCCACTATCGGCTAATGATTGCACAATGGCAGAGCGAATCGGTTTCGGGGACAACCCGTCAAAAAAAATGACCATAGTTAAGTTACAATGATAGTCTTCACTTGATGAGTGCCTGACATCGGTAAGCGGCTATTTTTCACAAATAGCCACTGATTGGTGAATAATGTATTGCTCATAACGGCGCACGTGCAAGCTAATATCAACATCAACACCCCGGCCATCTCAGCGATTTGAATGCAGTGTCATTAAAAAATCATACATCGGCAAATAGCGTCCCGGCATGAATGTCTTTGTCTTCGACATCGAATCCGTGCCCGATATAGACGGGGGCCGGCGGCTGCATAACCTGACCAATCTCTCGGATGCCGATGTGGCGCAAGTGTTGTTCCAACAACGGCGTCAAGAAAGTGGAACCGAGTTCCTGCGCCCGCATTTGCATCGCATCGTCGCTATCTCGGTCGTATTACGTTCCGGTGAGCGCTGCAAGGTCTGGTCGTTGGGCAACCCCGACTCGCCGGAACGGGAACTGATTGAGCGCTTTTTCGACGGGCTGACCCGCTATACACCGACCCTGGTGTCCTGGAACGGCGCGGGCTTCGATCTGCCGGTGTTGCATTACCGGGCCCTGCTGCACGGCATCAGTATTCCGCGCTACTGGGACATCGGAGACGAGGATCACAGCTTTCGCTGGAACAATTATCTCAACCGCTTTCACTGGCGCCATATCGACCTGATGGATGTGCTATCCGGCTATCAGTCCCGGGCAGCCGCACCGCTGACTGAAATCGCAACCCTCTTGGGTCTGCCCGGTAAATGGGGATGCATGGTGCCAAGGTATGGGACAGCTTTCAAGCCGGCGACCTGGATGGCATTCGCAATTATTGCGAGACCGATGTGCTTAATACCTATTTGATTTATCTGCGCTTCGAGTTGATGCGCGGTAAACTCCAACAAGCCGATTATCAGCGTGAATGTCAGACTTTAAGAAACGAACTGACTACTGCCAACAAACCACATTTGAGTGAATTCCTCAGTGCCTGGAATCCGCTGTAACTCACTACAACATGCCGAAATCTTTCCCTCGTAAGAAGCCATCTCGCCCGCTCCCGGAACCGTTCCTAACAAGCATTGATGACCTCGCGCACGACGGTCGTGGCGTCGCCCATCGTGACGGTAAAACCGTGTTCATCGCTGGCGCGTTGCCCGGTGAAGAAATCGTCTGTCGCTATACCGCCCGCCACAGCAAATACGACGAAGGCGAAGCTGAAACGATACTCAACGCCTCGCCCGAACGGGTGGAACCACACTGCGCCCATTTCGGGTTGTGCGGCGGTTGCAGCCTGCAACACTTGCACGCTGATCGTCAGTTGGCCAACAAACAAGACTGGCTGCTCGATAATCTCAGTCGCATCGGCAAGATCCAACCGCAACAGGTGTTACAACCCTTGGTCGGTCCGCATTGGGGATACCGCCGCAAAGCGCGACTAGGGGTTAAATACGTGACCAAAAAGGGCCGGGTGCTGGTGGGTTTTCGGGAACGCAATGCGCCGTATTTAGCCGATTTACAGCGCTGCGAAGTGTTGCATCCACGAGTCGGCGGGTTGTTGGAACCGTTAGGGCTACTGGTGGGAAATCTATCCATCGCCAAACGCGTGCCGCAAATCGAAGTGGCGGTCGGTGATGAAGCTATCGCGCTGAGCTTTCGGGTATTGGACCTGCCGACCGATGACGATAAGGCGCAAATCATGGCGTTCGGTCGGCAGCACGAGTTACAGATTTATCTGCAACCCGGCGGCAATCCCACTACAAGCTTATTGTGGCCCGAGCAAGGCGAGCTGGTTTATCGTTTGCCGAACCACAATTTGGAACTGGCCTTTCTGCCTTATCATTTCGTACAGATCAATGCCGACATCAACCGACCGCTGGTAGACCGAACCATCGCGCTGCTGGAGTTGCGAGCCACGGATCGGGTCTTGGATCTGTTCTGCGGATTGGGCAATTTCACTTTGGCTTTAGCCCGGCATTCCGCTGAGGCCGTTGGTGTTGAAGGCGACAAGGATTTAGTCGCCTGGGCGGAACGCAATGCCGTGCGAAATCGTATCGATAATGCCCGTTTTTTTGCGGCTGATTTGAGTCAGGACTTGAGTGATGCACCTTGGTTGCAACAAGGCTATGACAAGATTCTGCTGGACCCACCCCGGTTGGGTGCAGCGGCCTTAATACCGCAACTAGCCCAATTAGGCGCGCAACGCATTGTGTACGTCTCCTGCCATCCTGCCACGCTGGCCCGCGATGCCGGCGAGCTAGTCAATCGTTTCGGTTATCGACTGATCAGCGCAGGGGTTATGGACATGTTCCCCCACACCACTCACGTCGAGTCAATTGCTTTGTTCGAGCGCTGAGCGGCTGTTGCACGGACGCCTTCACCGAGCTTGAAACAGGGCACAGGAAAGCGCCCGGAAGCGCGTTCGATGCGGGAGGTATCGCGCGGCGCAAGCTCGGCGTAGGCGTCCGCCAAGACTCAAGTTGACCCCGATTAAACTGTTCCCTACTGTCGGCGTCAAAGGATCGACAATCCATTTTTAACATCAATCAGAGAGTTCGCCCATGTTCTGGTCCACAAAAAAAACTCAGATCCCCTCCGCTTCACAAGCTTTGCCTGGGCGCACCGAGTCAATGGCGGTGCCCGACCATCATCATGTCAATGGGCATTCGCTAACCCCACCCTTTCCAGAAGGCATGGCAATGGCTTTGTTCGGACTAGGCTGTTTTTGGGGTGCGGAGCGCAAATTCTGGCAACTTGACGGGGTTTACACCACGGCAGTGGGCTATGCAGGCGGCTTCACGCCTAATCCCACTTATGAAGAGGTGTGCAGCGGCCAAACCGGGCATACCGAAGCCGTGCTGGTGGTGTTCGACCCCCAAGTGATCAGCTATGAAAACGTGCTGAAGGTATTCTGGGAATCTCACAATCCCACTCAGGGTATGCGACAAGGCAATGACGTCGGCACCCAATACCGTTCCGCCATTTACACTTACGACGAGGTGCAGAAAACAGCCGCATTGGCTTCCCAGGCCGCTTATCAACAAGCATTACTAGAAGCCGGCCACGGCCCGATAACTACTGAGATCCAAGACGCCCCTGAATTTTACTATGCCGAACCCTACCACCAGCAATATCTGGCCAAGAATCCAGGCGGGTACTGTGGTCTGGGTGGAACGGGAGTCACTTGCGCCGCCGTGGCCTAACCCAGCGATGTCGATTTCGCCTTCAGCACAGGACGTTTTGGCGTTTTGGTTCTCCGAGCGGGTCCAACCGTTGTGGTTTAACGCCACACCAGCCTTCGATCAGGCACTGGCCGAGCGCTTTCTGGCCGTATATCAGGCCGCAGCCGCCGGTGCATTATCGGACTGGGAGGAAACGCCTGAAGGGGCATTGGCTTTAGTTATCGTGCTGGATCAGTTTCCGCTCAATCTGTTCCGCAATCGGCCGGAGAGTTTCTCAATGGAAGCTGAAT
>JAAUQA010000379.1 GCA_012032855.1 Candidatus Competibacteraceae bacterium | reverse complement strand
GTTCTTCATCGACAGCGCGATCCCTGATTGAAGGGTGGTATGCCTGTAAGGCGACTTCCCAAGAGCAGGACTTTGCCGCTTTTTGGGAAGCGTTCCTGGCCTGTGATCGTACCCTGGAAAAACGCTTTTGAGCCAAACGGGCCTTCATTCCCCCTGAGGCAAGAAGATATATCCCGCACCCCGCACGGTCTTAATCACTTGGGGCTTAGCGGGGTCCAGCTCGATTTTACGGCGGATTCGCGTGATGCGAATATCAATGCTGCGGTCGAAAGGTTCCCAATCGCGGTTGTGCGCCATGTCCAACAGCTGATCGCGGGATAACACCCGATTGGGATTTTCGGCAAACGCCTTGAGCAAATCGAACTCCATACTGGTCATGGGCACTTCCTCGCCGTCTTCCTCCATAAACAACAGATGGGCTTCCATATCCAGCAGGCACCGCCCGAAACGGATGGTGTGTGGGTTACTGCTCTGCAGCGAGGATTCATTCGTGACGGGTGTACCGGTTTCCTTGACTGAGCCGATCCGCCGTAACACGCTCTTGACGCGAGCCAACAATTCACGCGGGTCGAACGGTTTAGCGACATAATCATCGGCGCCCATCTCCAATCCGACGATCCGATCAATCACCTCGCCGGAAGCGGTCAGCATCATGATGCCGACATCGTAATGCTCGCGCAGATAGCGCGCCAAGCTGAGACCGTCCTCACCCGGCATCTTAACGTCGAGCAACACCAGATCGAAGGTGTGTTCGGCCAATAGCTGGCGCATGGCGTTCCCACCATCGGCGGTCATCACTTGGAACCCCTGGTCGCTCAGATATTCTTCAACCATTTCCCGCAGTTCGAGCTCGTCGTCAACGATTAAAATTCGCTGTGCAGCAGTCATTAACTGTTCTCCTCGGCTAACTTTCGCTGCTGATCGCTTTGCAATAACTATAGAAGGTTCTGCGCTCATTGGTTTTCGTCACCTGTCGAGATAGGAGAGCATCGCTGCTGTCATGATTGATTAATCGCCTGCCTGGGCTAGGGTAAGCCCGATGACTCGGCGGATTTCTTCGGGCACGAAGGGTTTTTCAATCACCGGCCGGTTGGCTTCGACCAAGAATTCTCGAATGGTTTGGCTGAGCGTATCGCCGGTCACAAAAATCAATCGCTCCAATAACCGGGGATTGCGTTCCTGTAGTTTTGTGTATAACCCTGGACCGTCCAGTTGAGGCATGCCTAGATCGCTTACGATGAGATCGAAACATCGTTTGTCGAGTTTTTTCAGTGCCGCCAGCCCGTCTTCGGCTATTTCGATATGGTAACCGGCTTCGCTCAGGATCTCGCTGAGCATTTGCGCGATTTCCACCACATCATCGACAATCAGAATATGCCGATCATCCGGCTTCACGGTTATGACCGGATGTTGGGTCTCCATCCCTTCGGCGCCTTCACGAGGTAGCCGAATTTCAAACAAAGTGCCGCCACAAGCCGGCACATCGACCGTGATGGTTCCGCCGTGCGAGTGAATGATGCCGTGACTGACCGACAATCCCACACCGCTGCCCTCACCGACCCCTTTAGTAGTAAAAAATGGTTCGAAAATGCGGTGCAACATGTTGCGTGGAATACCCGGACCGTTATCGCCGATTTGCACGTAAATAGCGTCATTCGCTTCGTCAAAACCAGCCGAAATCATCAAGCGCCGTGGCTCAGGAATCGGCTCCAAGGCTTGTTGCGCATTGACCAGCAGATGCATGAAAACCTGGCTTAACTGGTCGGGATCGGCCATGAGAGTCGGTAAGGCTGGGGCAATGTCCAGCGTTACCTCAATGCCGCTCTCATGCAGTCGATGCCCAACCATATCAAGGGAATGGGTAATGACATCGTTGATTTGGATAGGCACTCGAGTCGTTTCCTGCTGGCGTGCCACGGTCAGAAACGTTTTGACGATGCGAGCACAGCGCTCGGCAGTGGTGCGTACCTTCGCGATGCTATTGGCCAGTGGCGAGCCGCGTAGTTGTTCTTCCAATAGGAACGAGCGTCCCACCACAACGGAGAGCGGGTTATTGAGTTCATGCGCTACTCCCGACAGCAATGAACCCAAGGCGCTCAGCTTCTCGCTCTGATGAAGTGCTTCGCGGTGTCGGGCAAGCTCCGCTTCAGCTTTTTCCGCTCGCTAATATCAAGTCCGACCGTGATGATGTGAGTGACCCGGCCATCCCCATCGCGCAAGGGCACTTTGGTGGTCCACACAGTAATCGGATTAGCGGTGTCGGCATCGTAAACCACCTCATAAAATGGCAACGGTTGACCGGTATTGATGACCTGTTGATCCCGTTCATCCGGATACGGACTAATCTGCCGGCCGCAGATCTCGGTATTGGTTCTACCCAAGCAGGTTCCCCGTTCCATCCGTGCCAGATTCAAAAACTGATGATTAACCAGTTGGTAACGCAATTGCCGATCTTTGACATTAAGCATGGCGGGTACGGCATCGACGATCGTTTCCAACAGATTACGGGTTTCGTCGACCCGTCGCCGAGCTTCCAGTTCCTCGGTGACATCGGCAAAGGTGCTGACCACGCCGCCACCGGGTACCGCACGGCGACGCACATCAATGCGCTTACCTCCGGCTAATGTGAATCGAATCGGTTGTGTATCGACCTCGCGAAAACTGTCGAGAATCGTGCTGCGTAGCCGGGCCGGATCGGAAACATTGAATTTCCCCCGCTGCAGATTGAACTTGACCAGTTCATCGACTGTGATTCCGGGGCGGACCAGATCGTCCGGCAGTTCCATGATGTCCAGAAACCGTTGGTTCCAGGCCACGAGGCGCAGGTTTTCATCGACTAAATTAACCCCGTCGCTCATGTTGTCGAGGATGGCTTGCAACACCGAGGTTTGATTAATCAATGCCGCTTCCCGTTCACGCAGCATGAGATTACGCCGTTCAAGATCAGCCACCAGATCACGCAAGGAGCGGCGCATTGTTTCGAAGCTGCGCCCCAGCATGCCCAGTTCGTCGCCGCGTTGCCAGTCTCGCGGACGATTCAAAATGCCTGCGGCTAAATCTTCCGACTGGCGAACCAGGCGACGCAACGGGGTCATGACTTTGAAACGCAGTAGCACGAAAATAATTAATGTTCCGGTTACCAACTGCAGCAAGCCGGTTATCAGCATCTGTCCGCATTGATCGGCTAGGAGCACGGCCAGATGGCCGGTATCCATTTCTACCAGCACTTCGCCGATCTGTTCGCCGGCGAACATCACCGGCTGCGTTCGTTGCAAGGAGTCACCCTGGCGACGTTCAGGCTGGTTGGTTTCTAGAAATTGCGGCACCAGAGGCGAAGAAACCAGGATTGCCGTGACCCGTTCATCCAGCATCACCGCATCCAGCAGAGTTCGTCCTGCCTCGGGTCTAAGCTCCCACAGCGGGGTTTGAATGCCTAATGCGAGCACCTCAACGATGCGTGCGTGATCGCTATGCAAACGCTGCAACAACGCAGTGCGTTGTTCCGTGAGATAACCCCAAGAAGCCAATCCCACGGAAAAAGTGAGACCGACCAATAAAGCCAGTGCAACGGCTTTGCGCAGCGACAGGTTGTCGAACAGGGTCTGTAAATGGCTAAGAACCCTTTTCACTGTGGATTGACCTCACACCGGCAAGAGGTCACGCTGTTTGAAATTCCGTTTGTGCGTGTAGATTCTTTGGACATAGGGATTGAGCAACACTCTGCCGCAAGTTTGAATGGGTCGTCGGCTGGGCGGTTTTTTCTTGAAGGAATTATGCTAACCAAGCGTAAAAAGCTTATATTTCTATTGAATGTCATCCCATCAAGGTTTTGTTTCAATTGTTTCAATGAATCCGGAACAAGAACATTTACGCCGCTGGCGGCTTATTTTGGGTGGCGATGAAGCTGACGGCACAGGCTACACTCTGGACAGCCCTGATCTCGGTATGGATCGTTGTCTGCAGACATTATATGACACCGAGCGTAGCGGTGGATTGGGCGGATCGGCGCCTCACGCGGCACGCTGGCTGGGTGATATTCGTACTTACTTTCCCAGCCCGATGGTGCGCGTCATGCAGCAGGACGCCTTGGATCGACTCGGCCTGCAGCGCATGTTATTGGAGCCGGAGTTGTTAGCTGCTGTGGAACCGGATGTCCAGCTGGTAGCCACTCTGCTCTCTTTGCGAGGGGCCATACCGCAACAAACCCAACAAACC
>JAAUQA010000378.1 GCA_012032855.1 Candidatus Competibacteraceae bacterium | reverse complement strand
AGAATGCGGTCACCCAGCGCTCCGATCAAATAGCCTTGATCCAGATGATCTTTAACGCTCAGCAGAGTGTCCGGGCCGTCGATCGGGATAATGGTGGCGGCGAGCTCCGGGTTGAGCGCATCCATGAATTGGGTCATTCGCTGGTTATGACTTACGTTCATCAAGATCTTCAAGGGGAATCGCCGCAAGGTCACCCCCAACACCCGCATGACTTCGAAGCTACCGAGATGAGCGCCCAACAAAATACAGCCCTGACCGGATTGCACCTGATCTAGTATCACCTGCCCCTGATGAACCCGGATATCGAAGCGCTCGAACTGACCGGCCAGCAAATAAACCCGATCCAGAATGGTTGCGGCATAACAGTGAATATGGCGACCGATGTCTAGCCAATTAGGTTCGCGTTGCAACACCCGGCGCAAGTACATGCGCGAAGCCCGTCGCTGCGGCACCGCAATCAGCAAGTAATACAGTGTGATCGGGTGGAGCAGAAAACGACCCGCCCAACGGCCGATCCGCACCCCAATCCAATGAATCAAATGCAGGGCGAAAGTCGAGCCTCGTTCCGGAAGGTGGGACCAGCGTCGACTCACCGTTCAGCGTGACCAAAAAACACGCCAATCCGTGTGGCGCAAAAAACGGATGTATTGCCGAAAACCAGGGTGCGGTAAATCCGCCAGCCAATAGCGGCGGAATCCGTATTCCACCAGGAAAAATCCAATAATAAACAATGCATTCAGCACACTGACTAGTAGTATCCCGCCGTCTACAGGCGCATTGAAGGCCAACACTAGGGTTTCCAGACTCAGGAGGGCAAAACACCCCGTCCACGCCTGAGTAACCCGCCGCGTGTAACGCGCTACCCTTGGTTCCAACTGACCACGAGCCAGTTCGGCCAACCGACTGACTAACGGCTGGCATCCCGGCTTCAACGTGCGACCGAATAACCACAACAGCGACAAGTAGATCAGCAACGCGGGTAGATAAGGTAGGACAGGATGACCTGAGACAAAAGCGATTCCAATAACGGTCGGATAAATCAGCACAATACGTAAAGGAATTCGGCGAATCGGTTTGCTTGTAGAAAATTGAGAGGAATCGTCCAAAACCGTTATCATTGTTGTTAACCGGATGGGGAGCCAATCTCCTTATCCGAGCCATCATTATATGATTTTTTTGATCGCCTTCGCAGCCTGTTTGATCTCCAATACGAGTTTCCTGAATAGAAAAAGCGATAACTACAGTGCCCAAACAAAGCAACAAGTTGGATTTGGCGGCGCGGGCGGCCTGGTTGTACTACATCTTGGGAAACACGCAAGAAGAAATTGCTGCCAAGCTGCAACTGTCCGGCCGGGTGTGCAGCGGCTTATCGCCCTTGCTATGGAAGAAGGTTTTGTGAAGGTTCGGATCAACCATCCTATCGCCGCCTGCATGACTCTGGCACAAACGTTACGCAAACGCTTCGGCCTATCGCTCTGCGAAGTTGTGCCGACCGATCCGGACGGTCAAGAAGAAGATCTCAGAAATTTGGCCATGGCTGGCGCCTACCAGCTCGAAAAATTTGTCAATCAGGATCGCCCGGTCATTATCGCCTTGGGAACCGGCCGTACTCTGCGCGCTGCAGTGGACGAAATGATCAAAATAGACTGCCCCCAGCATGAGTTCGTTTCCTTGGTCGGCAATGTTGCTCGCGACGGTTCGACTAATCCCTACGATGCAGTCATGCATCTGACCGACAAGACGGGGGAAAATGCTTTATCCGTGCCTGCTCCTGTGGTGGCTGACTCAGCTCGTCACCGTGACGAGCTGATTAGCCAAAGGCTATACCGTGTCGTCGAGGAAAGGGCCGGTATCGCCGAGATCACTTTGATTGGTATCGGCAGGGTAGCGCACGGTGCCCCCTTGCATAAAGATGGTTTCATCACCGACGAGGAGGTCGAGGAACTCCTGCAAGGGGGCGCGGTCGGTGAGATGTTGGGTTGGACATTCGATCAAAACGGTGCGTTAGTATCTTTAGCGATGAATCGTCGAATCACCAGTCTTGCCCTGCCAAACCCGCCCAACCGCCCACCATCGCGATAGCGGGTGGTGCCGCAAAAGCCCAAGCCATTCTGGCAGTGCTCAATGGACGCTGGATCACGGGCCTGATCACCGATGAGGCGGCGGCTAAAGCTATTCTCGATAGGGCTTAGAGATCAAAATTGGTGGGCAGCATGACTACGTCGCGAATAGTCACGTTGCGTGGCCGTGTCAGCATGAACATCACCACCTCGGCTACCTCAGTTACCTCGATCAGGCTGCCCGATTCCTTTGCCTGTTTCAGTTTCTCCTCCGGCCAGTCGGCGAGAAGCGCGCTGATGACAGGGCCGGGCGAGACTGATCCGACCCGGATGCCATGCTTGAAGACTTGGCGACGGACAATCTGGACGAAGCAGTTCATAGCCCATTTGGATGACGCATAGACTGGCTCCCATGGCGTGGGAAAGTGGCCCGCCAACGAACTCGTCACCACGATGTCACCCACGCCACGCTCGATCATATGCGGCAAGACGTCGTGGACATTCTTCATCACGACGTTGACGTTAAGGTTCAGCATCCTATCGATCTCGTCCGTGTCGGCATCGACCAGGTCGCCGCCGATATAAGTACCGGCATTGGCATGGAGGATGTCGAGCTGGCCTGCCTTCTCCAGAACCCTCGGCAACAGCATCGCGCAGCTCTTCGGATCAGCAGATCAATGACCAGCGGGATTGCCGCGTCGCCATGCTTTTCACAGAATGCCGTTAGCGCAGCCTCAATCACGGTACGACCAGCACCACGCGCGCGTCGGCCAGCAAGCATCGCCTCGGCACTGGCCAGCCCGATGCCCGCCGCCGCTCCGGTGACAGCGGCGACCTTACCTGCTAGTTCTCTTGCCATGGCTTCTCTCCTTTGTCCTCCTGCTCACAGATAACGGCAATGTGAAGCTTGACTTTACTATTTCGGCGACTATGATCTTTTTATCATATACTGAACAAATGATCATTTCATATAAAATGAAATCATCGAATGCCTGACCAAAGGAGGAGACATCCGTGAAGCCGCTTCGCTTTGCCGTGTGTATTTCCGCCACACTTGTTCTGCTCACTGGCCCGGTGCAGGCTGAGACCACGCTGACCATCGCCACGGTGAACAACGCCGATATGGCCATCATGCAGCAGCTGTCGACTCAGTTTGAGGAGCAAAACCCGGATATCAAGCTGGACTGGCAGGTGTTCTCGGAAAACGAAATACGCCAGTCCCTGGCTAAAAACTATCTCAAACAGGTCGGTCAATCCGCTGAACAAGGTTCCGCCGACAGTCTCCCGCCAGGAGAAGGCCAATTCGACATTGTGACCATTGGTAACTACGACGTGCCGATCTGGATCAAATGGGGCTGGCTGGTTCCTCTCAAAAACTTGCCGGACAGCTACGATGTGGCCGATCTGTTGGAACCCATACGCGAGGGCTTAGCAAAAGAGGGCGCGCTTTACGCCCTGCCTTTTTACGGCGAGAGCTCCATGACCTTTTACCGCACGGATCTGTTCCGGAAGGCGGGACTCGACATGCCGGCCAAGCCCACTTATCCGGAGATCGCCAAGTTCGCCGCAGCGCTCCACGATCCGGATAACGCGGTTTACGGCATCTGTCTGCGCGGCAAAATCGGCTGGGGGGAAAACATGGCTTACGTCTCCACTCTGGTCAACACTTTTGGCGGTCGTTGGTTCGATGAGCAGTGGAACACCACCATTGACACTCCGGAATGGAAGGAAGCCATCGGCTTTTATATCGACCTGCTCCAGAATTATGGTCCACCGAACGCTACCGAGAACGGTTACAACGAGAACCTGCAGCTATTCGCACAAGGCCACTGCGGGATTTGGATTGATGCCACCGTGGCCGCCGGTTACCTGGCCGATCCCGCCAATTCCGTGGTGGCCGACAAAGTCGGTTTTGCCCCGGCGCCGTGGCAAAACACCAAAAGGATCGCACTGGCTGTGGTCGTGGGCTTTGGCCATCCCCAGTTCATCCGAAGCGCCGGAAGCGGCCCTCAAGTTTTTAGTCTGGGCGACATCGAAAGACTACATCGAGTTGGTCGGTCGCCAGAAAGGATGGACAGCGATACCGCCGGGTACGCGCCAGTCGACCTATGCCAACCCCAGCTATACAGAGGCCGCGCCCTTCGCCGACTTCGTCCTC